>JBILJE010000114.1:0-8980 GCA_044377395.1 Rariglobus sp.
GCCGCGACTTGGTTCGGATGGTTGCCCGCTTGGATCTGGATCATCGTGGGCTCCATCGTAATCGGCGGCGTGCACGATTTTTTCACTCTGGTCGCGTCCGTGCGCCATGGCGGTAAATCCATCGCCGAGGTCGTGCGGCAACACATGAACGGCCGTTGTCACCTGCTTTTTCTCTCTTTTGTTTGGATCACCCTGGTCTACGTGATCGTCGCCTTCGCGGATGTCACCGCCGGCGCCTTTACCCAGGCCGCCTCCTCAGCGGACGGCGCAGCGCTCGGGCCGGCTGTGGCGACCTCCTCCCTACTTTACCTCGGCTTGGCGCTCGCGATGGGTTGGCTCATGCGCAAGCGCGGCTGGGGCGAGGGCAAGGCGCAGGTTGTTTTCCTGCCGTTGGTGCTGGTCGCCATCGCCGCCGGTCCCTTGTTGCCGCTCGACCTCGCACCCTGGCTGCCGTCGGGAATGAGTGCAACGACCGCTTGGAACATCACGCTCCTGGGTTACTGCTTCGTCGCCGCGTTGCTGCCGCTTTGGTTACTCATGCAACCGCGTGGTGCGCTGGGCGGGTATTTTCTCTACATCATCACCCTCGCCGGTGTGGTCGGTGCGATCGTCGGCGGCCTGCGCGGTGAACTTGAAATCGCCGCACCGGCCTGGAGCGCGGCACCGCTGCTCACCACCGGGGGCGCGCTGCCGCCGCTGTTTCCCGTTTTATTCATCACCATCGCGTGCGGAGCTTGCTCGGGGTTTCACGCCATCGTCGCCAGCGGGACCACCGCCAAGCAGCTCAACCACCTGCGCGATGCGCGTCCCGTCGCTTACGGCGGCATGTTACTGGAGGCCTTCTTCGCCTGCATCAGCCTAGCGGCGGTGATGATCCTCGCGCAGCCCTCGGGCCGACCAGATGCGGTGTTTGCCAACGGCGTGGCGCTGTTTCTCCACCACGCGACTTTCGGTCTCCTACCGATAGCGGTGGCGCATGGCTTCGCGCTCCTGTGCTTTGCGACTTTCATCTTCGATACCCTCGACGCCTGCACGCGGCTAGCCCGCTACGTGCTGATGGAGCTCCTCGGCTGGGTAGGCAACGCCCGCGCTCTGATCGCCACGGCGATCACCCTCGCCGGTCCGCTGGTGCTCGCCTTCCTGCCGCCGGCCGAATTAGACGGTAAATTCCTCCCGCTTTGGCGCGTATTTTGGGGACTCTTTGGCTCGTCCAACCAGTTACTCGCCGCGCTGACTTTGCTTGGTCTGACGGTCTGGCTGTATCGCCGCGGGCGCGGGGCTTGGTTCACCCTCGGTCCAGCGGTGCTCATGCTGAGTGTATCGCTCTGGAGCCTCGGCCTGGTGCTGCAAACCCACCTTGAACGCCTGCGCGGCACGGCGCCGGTGGCGACGGTGCAGCATATCGAAGCAGGCGTGGCCGCCTTGCTTGTTGTGCTGGCGGGGTGGCTGGTCATCGAGGCGCTCGTGCTGATGCGTTCACTACGCCGCCCGCTTGCCAGTGAGCCTGCGACGGCAAGTGCCGTTTGAGTTTTAATCCCCCCCACCCGACGCATTACGGCTCGTCCGCGATTATCTGTCTTTCGGTCAAGGTGGCGGGCTTAGGTTCGGCCGATTTTTTGCAAGCCGAGGACACAAACGGGTCAGGGCGTTACATGGATACACTCAGGACCGTTTTCTACGTTTTCTGCTCCAAATTAATGTTTTATGTATCCATGTAACGACGCGCCCCCTTGGCTTGACTTGCTCCTCTCGCACAAATCCTTGCGGTTCGGCCCCGCGCTGCCCTGCTCACTACTACGCATGCCGATTTCCACCACCCTCGTTTCCACTCCTGCATCAACCGTGGAGTTTTCCGCCGAACTGCGCTTGCTCTCCGAACGTTATCGAGAGAAGCCCACGCCGCTGGGCGATCTCCTCGACGCCCTTGGCCCGCGTGCCTCGGCCTTGCTCGTCGTCATCTGTGCGTTGCCCTTCTCCACCCCGATCAGCATACCCGGGCTCTCGACGCCCTTCGGTTTGGTGATCCTGCTGCTCGCGACCCGCTATTTTTTCGGTTTGCCGCCTTGGCTTCCGCAACGCCTGCGCCGCGTCGTATTGCCCGCGGCGTTTTTCACCCGGATGATCGCGGCGAGCGCCAAACTCGTCGGCTGGCTGGAGCGCCGATTGGTTGCCCGACTCCATTTCCTGGCCGATGCCGATTGGAAACTCCGGCTGCACACCGCCGTGGTGATTGTTGCCGCTCTCCTGCTGATGCTTCCGTTGCCACCGTTGCCGCCGTTTACTAACACGCTGCCGGCGCTGGTGGCGGTGGTTATGACCTTCAGCACACTCAAGCGCGACGGCCTGTGCATTCTGGCGGGCTACGCGCTTTTCGCCTTCACGGTGGGTTATTTTATTTTCTGGGGTGTGGTCGTGCTGGAAACCTTTGAACGCTACGGCGGAAAGCTCCTCGCCCTGCTCGGCTGGGGCGCTTGATACACTCTTGGCCGGACTACGCGTTGAGGACAGCGGCGTTACGCTATCCAGCATATCTCCGCAGCCTGGTAAACTATGCGGAATAGAATTTCGACGCGGATAACGTCACGGCACTTCATGGATGATTATACGATCTCCCGACCGCCTGTGAAATGCTCAAGAAAGTGACTGAAGACCTCCACCTCCTCGCGCAATATTGCCCTTCTTTAATCATCCAAGCTGGGAATAAATCTCTATCTAATGTCATCTATCTGGTTATTTTAGAGGTGGATGTGGCATCTCATTGTAAATCTATTGCGCGTTAGAATTTGTGGCTATAACGGAGAGTTATGACTAACTCAAAATGGCTCATTGGATACGGCGTATTCTTATTTCTCTGCGGACTGGCCGGATATCTCTCGAATCCCGCAGCCGCGAAAACCGCGCTGATCTCCGGTTCCGTATTCGGCGGTCTTTCTCTTGTCTGGGGACTGCTGCTCGGAAAGGGCTTCGGCTGGGCGAAATGGGCTGCACTCGCCACGACCCTCATGCTCTGCGTGGTGTTCTCATGGCGCTCCTTCGCAAGCTGGCAGAAAGTCATGGACGGCGAACCGAAGTCGTTCGCCGCCATCCTCATCACCCTTATGCTGCTCGGATCGCTCGCAACCGTCGTCAGGCTGGTCGTGAGGAAATAGTCACTGCCTTCACTTTTCCGTAAGTCCCGGCGGGGTGCCGTATGCCACGAGGACACAAACGGAGGCGGGGCGTTACCTGGATACACTCGGGACGGGTTTTCACGTTTTCGGCTCCAAGTGAATGTTTAAAGTATCCATGAAACGACGTGACCCTTTTGCCCGACTTGCCTGACGCTCTAGAAGATGGAGGCAGACAAGCACGCTCGATGAGGAAGCCCGCCACCTAGAAAACCTACGTAAGCACGGCGCTCCCTTCGCCCTCGTCAGCACTCCATTAACTGCCGTAACTCTTTCAATAATAGTAGTTTTAAAGTGGGTAAAT
Organism: Rariglobus sp.; assembly: GCA_044377395.1. Taxonomy (GTDB): domain Bacteria; phylum Verrucomicrobiota; class Verrucomicrobiia; order Opitutales; family Opitutaceae; genus Rariglobus. Next base: position 3,472 of record JBILJE010000114.1, read on the forward strand.
CTCGCGTGATCTTTGGACTTTTCGAACACTCTTAGTGTTGATATTCTCGCCCGCATGACGCGGATGCTACCTTCTTCTCGTGAATAACCGCCGGGATTTCCTCCGCTCCGCCGTCCTCGCCCTCTGCGGCTTGGTTGTGTTGCCGTCCGGCGCCGCCCTCCTCGCTTCCCCCGCTTCCAACAGCTTCTACGTTGTCCGATCCGGTGATACGTTGACGACCATCGCTGCCCGGCACGGCGTATCATTAAACGAATTACGCCTGCACAACCGCCTCTCTTCCGATCGTATCGTACCCGGCCAGCGACTTTCCATCCCCGGTTCCGCCTCGCGCCGTCCCGCCTCCGCCGTCGCTTCGTCCGTTCTCGCACCTGTGATCGCCGCTTCGCGCGGTCTCGAAATCACGCCCGGGCGCTGGACCCACCTCGTCATTCATCACAGCGGCATAGAAGCCGGTAACGCCAAGGCCTACGACGGCGCGCACCGCCAACGCGGCATGGAGAACGGCCTCGCCTACCACTTTGTAATCGGTAACGGTCGCGACTCCGGCGATGGGCAGATCGAGGTCGGCCCGCGCTGGCACCGCCAGATCTACGGCGGTCACGTTCGCTCTCAGGTAATGAACGAACACGGGATCGGCATCTGCCTCGTAGGCAACTTCGAAACCCGCACACCCGGCGCACGCCAGCTCGCCTCGCTTCACGCCCTCCTAACCCACCTGCGCGCCGACGGCCTTCCGGGCACTAATGTGCCTAAAGTCACCGTTCACCGCTGGGTGGATCGCGGCCACACCGTCTGCCCCGGCCGCCGTTTCCCCTTCAACGACCTCAAGCGCCGCTACGGCGCGACCGCGTAACCCTGATCGTCACGGGCAGCCCGGTGCTGGTTTGACTGTGTCCGCCCGTGCGGCAGGTAATTCGGCCAGCGTCGCCGCCAAAACCTCGACTCGCTCTCGGCTTTCTCGACTCAGTCCTGCGTTCCGTAGTACTTTTTATAACTCCGGTAATAACGGTAGTTGGAATAATATTCGATCCGGCGCGGGGTGAGGCCGTTGAGTACGATGCCCAAAACTTCGTTTTTGCCGGCCCGCAGCGCCTTTATATAGAGGCGTATGTGTTTGCGTAAAGCGCGGTTAAAGCGGCAAACATAAACCACTTCGTCCACGCGCTCAGCAATGAGCAAGGCATCGGTTACGGCACCTAACGGCGGTGAATCGACGATGACCAGATCGTAGTGTTTCTTGAGCTTTTCAAGCAGTTGGCCAAAGGCATCACTTTCCAATATATGGGTAGGCGATTTGGAGCGGCCGCCCGAAGTCAGCAGGGCGAGGTTTTCCTCAATCGTAGCGATGCCAAGAATCGGGTTGAGCGCCGGGTCGCCTTCCAAGGGGCTTCCTGCTTCAAACCAGCTAATCAGTCCCGATTCATTGGTCCGGTCATAATGCCGGTGTAACATGGGTCGGCGCAGATCGCAGTCGATCAGCAGCACGGATTTACCATGCCGGGCAAAGCTGGCGGCAAGGTTGGATGAAACCAGTGTCTTGCCTTCGCCTGGGATGGTGCTGGTGACAAGGATTGACTTGGGGAAATCCAGTTTGGAATGGATTTTAACCGAACTATATACACCTAGAAATGGCTCCACCCCGGCGGCGTTTTTATTATCGAGTATGATTTTATACTTCTCGGAATCCTTAAGATGGGTGAGATCGGGAATAATACCCAGCAGGTTGACCCCGATGAAGTGTTCGATGTCCCACGCGCTCTTGATTCGGTCATCAATGAAACTCAGTCCTATGGCTACACCAAGAAAAACCAATATTCCCAGGCCGATGGATGTTTTGGTGATGCGACCCAGATCGGGTGTATAGGGGCTGTCGGCGGGTTGCGCTGAATCAAGCGGGCGGACCGGGATTTTTTCCAGGTACTTGCTGGTGGTTGCCTGGGTAAGTCGGTCTAGGATCTGCGAGTAGTTGTTTTTGGCAACCTGCGCCTGATTCTCCAAGCTGCGGAACTCAATTGATAAGTCGCGCAGGCGCAGTTGTTCTTTTTCTTGGGCTGCATATTCATGCTCCAGTGATTTTTCGTTGGCCAAGGCGCGCTCCAAATTTGTTTTAAGGTCAGCAACCGCAAGTTTTACGGCTGTATCAAGCTGGGTTTGTACGATGGTGAGCGCATTGACCGCATTGATCATCTTCGGGTGGCGTTCAAGGTAACGTTCATCAAGTAACGAGCGATCGCGGTTGAGCCCTTCAAGTTGTTTACGCAGATCGGGTATCGATCCGTAATTGGCGACCGAGGCAATTTCGAATAGGTTGCGTTTATCGCTCAAATAACGGTCTACCAAACGGTACTGTTCCTCAATGGTGAGGCGGTCGATGCGGGATGTTTGCAGTGCCGCATTCACCGAACTCAGGCGTGATTGGGCGATGTTGGTGCTGTTGTCCAGCGAGACCAGATTCTGTGCGCGCATGTAGTCCTGCAGGCGCTGCTCGGCGACACGGGCCTCCTCCATGAGTTGGCCGGATCGGTCACGTAAGTATTTTACCGCATAATCATGCCCGCCGCTGACATTATCGAGAAGGCTCTCAATGAATTGTTCAATATAGCGATTGGCCAAAATGGCAGCCGCCTCGGGGTCGCGATGCGAGACACTAATACTAATGAGAAAGGTGCTGCGGACGGACTGCACGGAAATGCGGCCCATATCAATGGCTTGCGGTGGCGCTGCGCCAGGCGGGAGCTCTTTTATATAGGGCCGCTGTAAGATTTGGCGCTCGGCGGGGGAGAGGGATGCCTGTACACGGGAGCGCATCTTGCCGCTTTCGATCACTTTTATGTAAGTATTAAGCTCGATATCGCTATTGATGCCGGTGTCGACGACCTCCTGACTGGTGACGACTTTTTCCGGTTTCTCGATTTGTAGAGTCGCAAAGCTGCGGTACAATGGGGTGGCCCTGGATTGGTAATAGGCCACGCCAATCGCTATCACCAATGCCAGCGGCAGGGCGATCCAGAATCGCTCCCGCAGGATGATGTAGTAATCCCGAAGTGTGCTCCGCTCAATGACATCATCCTCCTTGTCGGCGGGTTTATGAGCAGATGAAGATTTGTGGGCCTCGGGCATTTTTATATAATCCGCTCGGGTACGAAGACGATATCTCCGGGTTCAAGCATGAGGGAGTTGTCTGCGATATTGGCGCGGTCTTTGCCTTTAAGCAGACTGTCGACATCGATCGTGAAAACCTGCTTTTTTCCGTCCGGGGAGACCCGGGTTATATTCACCGCAGTTCCCTTGGCGGTATCGGTGAAGCCCCCGGCACGTGACACCAGTTCCAGCACGGTCATGGAGGTTTCAATCGGTAGTGGATATCGCCCTGGGGAACGAATCTGGCCCTGAATCGACACCTCGCGCGCCGCATAAGTTTCGATGTTTATAGTGACCTGTGGGTTTCGCAGGTAGCGGCCTTCTCGGTAGGCGGTTTCAACCGACTTTTGTGCCTCGCTCAGGGAGAGTCCGGCAACGACCACTTCGCCTACGAGCGGGAGGTTGATTTTACCCTTGGCATCGACCCGCGACATGGTGCGCAGGTCATCTTCTTGGTAAATATCGATGCGGAGCAGGTCCGTGAGCGTTATTTTGTAGGCGATGGCTGCCTGATTGGGGGCAGTTGCTGTTTTTGACTGTGCGCGCAAAGCTCCCACGACAATGGTGAGAAAAACGACAAAAAAGAGGAGTGCGCGCCGAATCATGGGGGTTACCAGCGGGAGCTTAAGTTCAAGGTGAGCGTGTTGCGGTCAAAGCTGGAAGTCGATCGATTTGATTGATTTACGAAGAAGCTGTAGTTCAGTGAGATGCGGAGGTGCTGGTTGAGCGTGTAGCTTGTTCCCGTGCGCCAGGTTGCGTAGTAATCGCTGCGGTCGAGTTCGGTGCCGTTAAGGAATTGGGATTGGCCTGTACCTAGGCCGGTAAATAGAGCCCATTGGTAGGTGAGTGCGTATTGGGCATCAAGGTTAAAGCTCAGGTTATCCACGCTCGATTCGTTCGCAGTGGTGCTGAAGTCCTTGTCCACTGTTGCGGTCAAATTGAAGCGGCGATTGATCGCCCAGGTTACTGCCGCGCTAGCTGTTGTGCTGCCGAAGGACTGGCCTGACGCGTCGTCCTGGCGAAGTTGATAACCGGCGCGAATTTCGCCTTTGAGTTTTGCGAGGATTTTCCTCGACACGCCTGTGGTGATCGCGTGGTCGATGGATTGATTATTGGCGGAGGTGTTACTTTGGCGGATGCGATAGCCGGCTAGGAGCTCGCGTTGCGAATTGTATTTATAAAACAAGTCGGCACTGGCGCTTTTGGTGGTGAGATCCGTAAGTGTATTGGTTGGGCCTGTATAATCGACTAGGCCGTGGCTTAAGGTTCCGCCCAGACTATAGCGATCAATGACGGGATATTTCCAATTAAACGCTGTGTTGTAATTCCATGATACGGTTCGCTGATTGAGGGCCGGGTCCGCTTGGCTTTCGCGGGCGGCCGAGAGTACTATAGAACCGGTTGCCCGCCCCTTTATTTTACTAAATTTTAGATTTAGCGAAGGATCCGAAAAACTTTCTGCTGCGTTTTCCGCGAAATCCGCGCGTGTCCACGAGAGTTCTCCGTTAACGCCGATCAGGCCTGCATTGCGTGCAAAGTCCACCGCGAGAGTGGTGGAGGTGATGATGTCACTTTTACCCTCGTGGGCTGAATTAATATTGGAATCGTAACCGGTGGCCAGTGCCCCGGTAACGGAGAGTTCATTCCGACCTTCGGCTGACTTTATTAGCGCGAAGGCATTATTACCAACGAGATAGAGGCAAGTTCCCGATAGGATAAATGCACGCCTTAAAAAACCGTGAAGCATGCGGAACGTTGCGGCGTAGCCCAGCGGCGTTAGCGAATGACCGTCCGGGTTATTCTAAACGGGCTGACCGTATTGGGACCGGGAATTGCCCCGGGTAAAACGGTTACAGGTGTCAGTACATCTTCCTCTAATTCGTTCCTATTAAAAACGTTTTGGGTGAGAGCCGAGCCGGTGTTTTGGTTATCTCGATCGGCGACTTCAAAATAAACGGTGCGCCGCGCCATGGACGCGAGGGCCGCCTTTTGGTCCAGTCCTTGCTGCTCGTTTTCATTGATTTGGCGAATGGTTATAATGGGCTGCTCGATCATGGATTCGCGGGTAATATAGGCTTGCTGTCCAACGATCAGTGATTGCCCTCCGGGCATGCTGCGGTCTCGTAGTGTCGTGTTGCCGTCGAGTACCGAAACCGTCGTCCGCTTATCATTGGTGTCGATGACCACTTTACCCGTGTGGATTGCTACATTGATGTGGCGGGTTTGGTAGTTCATCGTGGTGCCGGCGGCCAATTTGCTGGTGCTAATGCCTAAGGGACTGTCAGTAAATAACCGTATCGATTTTAGATATTGGTTTCGGCAGGATGGTGTAATTCCACTCTCCATGAAAAGGGTCGGTAACGAGGTG
>JBILJE010000396.1:0-2539 GCA_044377395.1 Rariglobus sp.
AATCGTTCCAGTCGCGCTCGACGGCGTGTGGGGGAGTATTTTCAGCTTCAAGCAAAAGCGCTTCGTCTGGAAATGGCCTCGCCAGATTCCCTATCCGGTCACCGTCAGTTTTGGCTCACCGTTGCCGTCCAGTGCCAACGCCAACGAGGTGCGGCAGGCCGTGCAGGAATTGCAGGCTTCGGCTTGGCCGGAGCGTCGCCGTAACATGCGCCCGCTTCAACGCGCGTTTGTGCGTTCGGCCCGCCGCCATCCCTTCCGCATGGCCATGGCTGACGCGCAGTCGTCGCAGGTTAGTTTTGGTTCGGCCTTGGTGAAAACGGTCTTCATGGCGCGGCGCTTGCGCTCCGTCTGGGCTGGTCAGGACAAGGTTGGTTTGCTCCTGCCTCCCTCGGTTCCGGGCGCGCTGGTGAACCAGGCCGCGCTGTTGACCGGCAAGGTGCCGGTTAACCTCAACTACACCCTAGCCGAGAGCTCGATCGCCTCTTGCGTGCAGCAGTGCGACATCAAAACCATCGTCACTTCCAAGGTCTTTTTAGAAAAAGTGAAACTCAAGGTGCCGAGCGAACTGGTGTTCCTCGAGGACCTGATGGCCAACCCAACTGTTGGCGAAAAAGTAGCTGCGTTTTTCATGGCCTGGCTGCTACCCGTGGGCGTTTTGGAGCGGGCGCTGGGTCGCGGGAAAAAAATCGAGCTGGATGATCTGGCCACGGTGATTTTTTCCAGCGGCAGCACCGGCGAGCCGAAGGGCGTGATGTTAAGCCACTACAACATCGGCTCGAACATCGAGCAGATGGAGCAGGTGTTCAGCTTGGACGGACGCGACCGCTTCCTCGGCGTGCTGCCCTTTTTTCACTCCTTCGGTTTTACCGGCACGCTGTGCCTGCCGGCGGTGCTGGGCACGGGCGCTGTTTACCATGCAAACCCGCTTGATACTAAGACGATCGGGCCGCTCGTTAGTGCGCATCAGGTGACCTTCGTTCTGGCGACCCCGACCTTCCTGCAACTCTACATGCGCGGTTGCTCGCCGGAGCAATTCGGCAGCGTGCGGGTGGTGGCGGTGAGCGCCGAAAAACTGCCCGACCGTCTGGCGACCGCTTTCGAGGAGCAGTTCGGCATCCGCCCGTTCGAGGCGTACGGCAGCACCGAGTGCTCGCCGGCGGTAGCGGTCAACACTCACGATTTCCGCTCAGCGGGCTTCCGCCAAGTTGGCGTCAAGCGGGGTAAGATCGGCCATCCGCTGCCCGGTATGAGTGTTCGCATCGTGGACGTGGATACACGCCAACCGGTGCCTGTCGGTCAGCCCGGACTGCTGCTCGTGCGAGGTCCCAACGTGATGCAGGGCTACCTGAACCGGCCCGAGAAAACCGCCGAGGTTTTGCAGGATGGCTGGTACGCAACTGGGGATGTCGCCGCGCTCGACGAGGACGGGTTTTTGCAAATCACTGACCGGCTCAGCCGCTACAGTAAAATTGGCGGCGAGATGGTGCCGCACATCCGGGTGGAGGAGAAGTTGCACGAGCTGGCGGGGATAACGGAGCAGACCTTTGTGGTTACCGGCGTGCCGGACGAAAAGAAGGGCGAGCGGTTGGTGGTGTTGCACAAGTTGCCCGAGTCGAAATGGACGGAGCTGGCGCCGAAGTTAACGCAGTTGGATCTGCCCAATTTGTGGAAGCCGCGCGCCGACCAGTTTTTCCCGGTCGAGGCTTTGCCGATGCTCGGCACGGGTAAACTGGACCTGCGCAAAATCCGCGAACTGGCGGTGCAGTTTTCTACGACGACGGCGTAGCGTATGAATCCCGCGGTAAGACGTTTGAAGTTCCGGCATGGCTCGGTGGTGCGCTTGGGCGGGCCTTTGGTTTCGGCGCATCTTCTAGTCGATGCAGTCGGGCTGACGTTGATCGACTCCGGGCTTTGGGGTTTAGCACGCGAACTGCGCCAGGTGGTCAAAGCGTTGGGCCGCCGCCCGGAGGATTTGCGTAACATTATCCTCACCCACGGACATCTTGATCATGCCGGTGGGGCTGCAGAGATACAGGACTGGAGTGGCGGGGCGCAGGTTTGGGTCCACGCTGACGATCGCGAACATGTACTGCAGCAGCTTTGTTTTACCTCGGGTGGCGGGGGCGTGACGTGATTCGGCTGCGAGCCTAATTGCGGGGCGAGGTGCCTCGCGCCTCAGTCTGTTCTTAGGAGGCGGCGGGCCTGGTCGTAGCTCAGGCGCAGCCCGGCTCGGTCGCTCTCACGGTAGCGTTCGGGCAGGAAGCGCCGGTCGGAGCAGGCCAGCACCGCAGCCATTTCTTGCAACTGAAGTAGGTTTTCGTCGAGCGGGTCGATGAAGGCGTCCACTGCGTTTTGCAGGTCGTCCAGGGCCAGTTGGTCGTCGCGACCGGCCAGCACCGCGCGTTCGCGGGCCCGCACCAGCACGGCTTCGACATCGCTGCCTGTCAGGGGCCGACTGCCCAGTTTTTCACGCACGTAGGCGATAAGCGGTTCGCCCAGGGGCAGGTTCTGACTGCGGGCGACCACGGTGAAAAGCTCC
>JBILJE010000397.1:0-2534 GCA_044377395.1 Rariglobus sp.
CGGCCTGGTCCTTCACGCCGGCACGGGTTCGTTTGTCGCCGCGCAAGCCCCCGACGGCACCCTGCACTATGCCGGCGGAACCGGCTGGCGCTTTGGCGACCCCGGCAGCGGCTACGACCTGGGCCGCCGCGCGATTTCCAAGGCGATCCTGGAGCTGCAAGGCTGGCAACTCACCACCCGGCTTTCGACCTTGGTGCGCGACCACACCGGGCTGGCCACCGCAGCCGAGATCACGCGGTACTTTTACCAACACGCCGAACCCAATAAACAGATCGCCGCCCTCGCCCCCGCGCTCCTGCGCCTGGCCGCCGAGGGCGATCATGCCGCGCACCAGGTCGTCGCCGAGTCGATCACCGCGCTTTTGCAAATCGCCGAGGACGTCATCACCAAACTGTTTCCCGGTTGGCACCGCGACCTGCTACGCACCGGGGTGACGGGGCCGATCCTCACCCACGCCGCCGTGCGCCCGCTGCTGGGTACACGCAGTTCGCTGCAACTGCGCCCGATCACCGAGCTACCGATCGAAGGCGTGCGCCGGCTGCTGATGCGCGCGGGAGCGTAGAGGGGAGAAAAAGGAGCGCCCACTCCGCCCCTCAGTGCGTGAGGTCGTAGAGCGCGTAGCCGGCGAATAAATTAGGCGCGAAGCGGCAGGTGGTTTTCCAGTCGCCGTGCAAATGCGCGCTGCGCGCAATCCGCAGCTCTCGCAACGCACAAAAATCCTCGAAGTCTGCAATCGTCGCCGGGTTGCTCGGCCGGCTCTCGTACCAGGCCGTGGTGTAAACGGAGTTGCGCGGCTTGCGTCCGCAAAAAAACGCGGCGGCACGGTTCTTCCAATAACCGTGGTTCACAAATCCCACCGTCACCGTTCGCCCGATACGCAGCGCCTGCTCGATGATCGCGCCGGGATCGGGCAACTCTTCCAGCGTGCGCGAGCAGATCACCCGGTCGAAGTGGTTCTCGGGCAGCGCGCGCATGAGCGCCATCATGTCGCCCTGGTAGGCCGTGAGACCTCGGCGCACGCAGGCGGAAATCTTGTCGAAATCCAGATCCACACCGACCGCATGCACCTGCTTGGTGTGAACCAAGTATTCCAGCAGCACGCCGCGACCGCAGCCCAGGTCCAGCACCCGCGCGCCGGGCTCGACCCAGTCGGCGATGATTTGCATGTCGACGGTGCGTTTGAGGTGGGAATGAAGGGACATGAGCGGGTGACGGACGGCGGTTTTTTAAACGGCTTCAGTTAAGAAAGCCGCGCACCAAGTCGTAGATCTGCGGCGATTCGAGCAGGAAGGAATCGTGCCCGAGGTCGGTGGCGAGTTCGGCGTAGCTGACGCGTTTACCGGCGCGCAGCAGGGCCAGGGCGATGGCGCGGTTCTGCTCCGGTGGGAACAGCCAGTCGCTGGTAAAGCCCACCACCAGCGTGGCGGCCTGCACAGAGGCGAAGGCTTGTTCCAGTGAGCCGTGGGTGGCGGCCAGGTCGAACTGGTCGAGGGCGCGCGTGATATAAAGGTACGAGTTGGCGTCGAACCGGTTGATGAAACTCTGCCCCTGATAACGCAGGTAACTCTCCACCTCGAAGCGCACGTCAAAGGTCGCGGCGGGCGCGACCGGGTCGATGCCCTCCATCGACAGACCCGAGGCGTCGTTGGGCGCGACGACAGTGGCTGCCGCGCTGGCAGTGGAGGTGCCGGCGGTGGGCGTGGGTTTGTGGTGGGCGGCGACGGCTTTGCGCCCGAATTTGCGGTCCATTGAGGCGTCGGAAAGGTAGGTGATGTGCGCCATCATGCGCGCAATCGCCAGACCCACGCGCGGACCGCCGCCCTTGGGATAATAGCCGTGGTTCCACTCGGGATCTTGAAGGATCGCTTGGCGGCCCACCTCGTTGAAGGCGATGGCCTGTGCGCCTTCGCGGGCGGTCGTGGCCATGGCGAGGGCACGTTGTACGAAGGCGGGGTATTCAAGACTCCATTGCAGCACCTGCATGCCGCCCATGGAGCCGCCAATGACGGCGTACAAACTGCGCACGCCCAAGGAGTCGAGCCAGCGCTTCTGGGTGCGCACCATGTCGCGGATGGTGACCGCAGGAAACGTGATCCCGTAGGCCTGGCCGGTGCGCGGGTCGATCGACGACGGACCGGTGGAGCCCTGACAGCCGCCGATGACATTGGCGCAGAGAACGAAAAACTTGTTGGTATCAACCGCCTTGCCCGGGCCGATGAGGTTATTCCACCAGCCGGGTTTTTTGTCGGTGAGGGCGTGAATGCCCGCGCAGTGGTGGTCGCCGGAGAGCGCATGGCAGATCAGCACGGCATTATCGCCGGTGGGGTTGAGCCGCCCGTAGGTCTCGTAGCGCAGCGTGAAGCCGGGAATCGCCAGCCCGTTATCGAAGGTGAACGGGGTTGAGGAAACGAAGTCGCGGGGCTCAACGAGGCCGACCTCTCCGGGTTCGGAGCGGGCTGACGTGTGGAGATCGGCGGAGGCATCGTTCATGGCAGTGAAGGCAGCCAAACAACGGTTCACAGGGAAAATGGCAA
>JBILJE010000115.1:0-8906 GCA_044377395.1 Rariglobus sp.
GCGAAGCGCCGAGGGATGTTCGTCGGCGAGGGCCGTCAGCGGAGCATCGGAACCATCGGTTGATCCATCCACCACGACCCAGACGGTCGGCCACACGGCCAGCGCCTCGCGCACGGTGCGCAGCAGACGCGCACCGGTGTTGTAGGTCGGGATGAGGACGAGGTGGGTGGCGGGGGCGGTCATGCGCGGAGTTGCTGCGCCACGTGGGCGGTGAGGTTCAGCGCGGAGGCGGTGAGTTCGTGACCGGCGGGAATGAGCTCGCCGAGAGTGAATTCGAAGCGGCCGGGCAGGGGCGGCGGTTGCCACCACGGATGGCCCTTGCGCGCCATGAGAGGACTGGAGCGTACTTGGATGATTTGAATGGGCGCGTGGGCACGGCGGGCGATGAGTGCAAAGCCGGAGCGCAGCGGGTTCAGCTCAGTGCCGGGCTCGGTGCGTGTGCCTTCCGGAAAGATCAGCAGGGAACAACCGGTGGCGACGCGGGCGGCGGCCAGTCGCAGGCCGTCAACACCGGCATCGCCCGAGACGTAACCGCAGAGCAGCGCGGCGGGCGCGATGCAGGGGTTTTTTAGAAGCGCGGGTTTAAAGACGCAGACCGTGTCAGGCAGGCGGGCCAGCAGAAAAGGCGCTTCCACGAGGGTGGGGTGGTTGGCGAGGTACACGGTGCCGGGCGGCAGCGGGCGGTCGAAGCCGTGAAAGATCACGTCGACTACCCTGGAGGCGTGCATCCAGCGCAGCCAGAAATCGAACATCCAGCGCGTAGCCCGGCGGGCGAGCGGGCCGTAGCGTTCGCGGTGCGGCATCACCAAAAACGGGAGGCACACGACGTTCAACGCCAGCCCGCCGGCCCCGAACAGGAACCACGAAAAATAGTAGGCGAACACCAGCCAGGCTTTGCGAAACGGGTTCATGCGCTGGCGGACGGGGCCTCGGGGTTGAGTTCGAGGAAGTTGAACCACCAATACGGGTTTTGCCGGATGAGCGTTTCGACGAGGGTGAGAAATCCTTGGAAGTGGACGCGGGCGGAGGCGAGGTTGGCGGCGCGGGACAGCGCTGGGTCGGGTGCCCAGCGCGGTGCGCTATGAATTAGCGATTCGCCGGGTTCGCCGGGCACGCCGACGGAGAGGATCACCGGACGGTTAAAAATAAGCGCGAGGTAATAGATCGTGAACGGGAAAATCCGCCGTGCCCCGAGGAAGTTAAAAACCTCGGTGCGCGCGCTGAACTCCAGCCGGTCGCACTTGAGCGCGAGCGAGCCGCCGGTGGCCAGGGCGTCTTTGAGCGCGAAGAGCAGGTTGTCGCCTTCGTTGACCCAGACAAACGACACCCAGTCGCCAAACAGTTGGCCTAGCTTGTCGACATCGCTGGAGTTGCCTACCCGCTGACGGACCATGGAAACGCGGCGTTTTTCTTGTCCGCCGAAAAGGAATCCCACCAAGTCGGAGTGGCCAAAGTGAAAGGTGCCCAGCAGTGCGTCCTCTCCCGAGTTAATCAGCTGACGAAAATCTTCGCTACCGGGGGCGAGCACTCCGCGATGCGACCGGCCCTGGGCTACGCGCAGCTTGAGCATGAGCACTTCGCCAAAGGTGAAAAAGTGCTTGAAGACTTCGATCAGGCTCGGATCACGGCCCAAGACCACGCGAAGGTAGGCGCGCGAGTGGCGGCGCTGGGCGGGCATATTGGCGAGGGCAATCCAGGTGCCGATGGCCCGGCATGGGCGGTAAATCACCTCGGGGACAAAGCGGTCCCACAGCCGCATGCAGGCGTAGCCCCAGCTCGGGCCGGGGTTGCGCGCTGCGGTGGGGGCTGCGGCGGGGCTGTTCATGCGCACCAATTGAGACGGAGACGGCGGCCGGGCAGCACCAAGCCGTCGAAGTTGAAGCGACCGTGGAGCAGGTCAAAAAATTCCGGCAGACGCAGTGGGTTGATCGTGGCGCCGGCGGCGGCGTTTGCGTCGGCGCGGGTTTGGTCGGATGTCGCCGGGGCGAACTCTAGGGTGATGCGCCCGAGCGAGTTGACGGGTTCGGTCGACGCTAACGTGAGGGCAAACGCGAACGTCCGCTCGCTCGCCCGGCCGTGCTCGAGCAGCCAGGTGCCGCGTTCTTCACCGCCGCAGAGGATCACGCGCGGGGTTTGCGCGAGGCAGGCGGCGAGCAGGGCTTGAGCGGGTAAATAGGCACTGCCGGTCAGGGGGATAAACTGGCTGAGCGGGCGTTGGTGGGTGATCAGGCTTTGTTGAACCGCGCTGGGGTGGATCGAGGTCTGAAACAGCGTGGGGCTGGGATTGGGAAAACTGTCGAGGTAGCCTTCGAGCGCGCGGGTTTCGGCGTAGGCCGAGGCATAGACGAGGGTGTCGTCACAGGCGGGACGAAGCGGCTCCAACGCCGAGCCCATGAGCAACCCGAGTTGGGTCATGCGCCGGGTTGCATTTTTGGGGAAGCGATCCTTGAGCCGATCACGGGTGGCGGCGGGTGCTTCGAGGCCGACGTCCTCGGTGTGCAGGGCGGTGATCCAGCGTTCAAGCATGGTGAAGGAGGAAGGCGGCATGGGCGCCGCCAAAAGCGTTGCTGGTGCAGACCACCCCGTCGTAGGCGGTGAGGTCAAAGGAGTTGAAGGCAACCTCAGGGGTGAAACCGGGTGCTTGGGCACCGACCGTGCCGGGCGCGCGACCGGCCTTGAACGCGGCCGCCGCCAACGCGAGTTCCACCAGCCCGCAACTGCCGAGTGTGTGGCCGAGCGCGCCTTTCCACGAAACCAACGGCGCACCTGGGAAGCGCTCGGCCAAGGCAAGGGCTTCGAGGCGGCCGGCTTCGAGCGTGCCGGTGCCATGGCCTTTGATCCAAAGCCGGCGGCCGGCGGTCTCGGGCAAGGCGGCGAGACAGGCGGCAAAGCCTGAGCCGTCGGCCTGATTGGCGGTAAAGTGGTGCATCTCGTTGTAGAGACTTTGGCCGCCGAGGATGAATTCGCCGTGCTCGCGGTGGAGCACCGCAAAGGCCGCGCCGTCGCCCAACCCGATCGAGCCGGTGGGGCGATCCTGATAGGGCGCAGGCAGGTCGGCGTTGAGGATTTTAAGCGCGTGAAAGCCGCCGGCCACGAACGGACTGATGAAATCAAAGGAGAACACCAGTGCGCTTTCCGCGAGTCCGGCGGCCAGCACGCGGGAGGCTTGCAACAGGCCGAGGTGGGCGGAGACGCAGGCGTGCGAAAGCGTGGTGATATCGGGGCCCCAGCCGAGGTCGGCGACGAGTTGATCCACGCAGTCAAAGGGGGTGCCGTAGGCGAGGTGCGCCGGGTCGCCCTGACGGCGAAACGCGTGGAGGTGGCCCACGCCGAAATTACTGCTGGTAATAAAAATCGGGTAACCCGGGTGGCCCCACGGAAGGTTGCCGGGGATGCGGGCGGCCAGGGCGCGCAGGTATGGAACCCAGCTCGGCGGCAGCGTTTCGTCGTAGGCGCGGCCGGGGCAGAGCGCCAGCGGAACGAGGTCGCCGCCCTCGCGGCCTTGCACGGGCAGGCGCACGAGGGCGCTCTGGTTGGCGAGCAGCGCAGTGAGGGTCGCGGCCTCGTCGCCGAAGGCGGTGAGCGCACCCCAGGCGGCAACATGTAGCGGAGGGGGCGATACAGGACTCACGCGGAGGGCAGGCGGGCAGGGTCGGCGTGGGCGCGCAGGAATGCGGCGAGGCAGGCCACGCTGGCGAGGGCGGCTTTGGAGGCCTCGCTGCTGGAGATTTTAACCCCGAACTCTTTTTCCAGACGCACCACCAGTTCGAGGGCGTCGATGGAATCAAGGCTGAGGCCGCCGCCAATCAGCGGCTCGTCGTCGGGAATATCCGCGGCGGTCACGTCTTCGAGCCGGAGGGTTTCGACGATGAGGATCTTGAGTTTGAGCAGAAGGGGATCGGACATGGGCGGAATTGGGTGGAGATTAAGGCGAGTGGCGAGGTTCAGTGCGAGGCGGGGGCGCGGAGGACCAGAGAGACGTTACTGCCGCCGAAGCCGCTGCTGTTTTTAACAACGTGGGTGGCCTGGCGGTTGAGGGTGGTGCGGGGCATGTCGAGGCCGTCGCAGGCAGGATCGGGGTTTTGCAGGGTGGGGTTGCCGGGGATAAATCCGTCGTGCAACGCCAAGGCGCAAAACGCGGTCTCCATCGCTCCCGCCAGTGAAAGCCCGTGGCCAGTCTGGCCCTTGGTGCTGCTGATCGCGGGGTGCGCGTCGGCGGCGGTGAACACGGCGCGCAGGGCCAGCGCCTCGGCCTTGTCGCCCACAGGAGTCGAGGTGGCGTGGGCATGGACGTAGTCGATTTGTCCGGGCTGCAGCGCGACCGAGCGCAGTGCCCGGCGCATGGATTCGCAAAGTCCGGCTCCATCGGGATGCGAGGTGGCCACACTATGGCCGTCGGAGGCCTGGCCCCAGCCAATCAGCTCGGCGTAAACACGGGTGCCACGCCGGCGGGCAAGCTCGGGGGATTCAAGGATGATTACGGTCGCTCCGCCGGTGGCGACAAAACCATCGCGCCCCACGTCGAAGGGGCGGGAGGCGAGCGCGGGGTCGGCTTGGGTGGAGAGCGCCCGCAAGGGGGCAAAGGGCAAGACGGTTTCGGCGTTCAGTTCCTCAGCGCCGACCACGATCATGCGCTCCTGGCGGCCGAGGCGAATCTCGTCGAGGGCGTAGCCGAGCGCGTGGGTCGAGGAGGCGCATGCGGAGACAAATCCCGCCACCGCACCGGTGATTCCGTAATGCGCCGCGAGGTTAAAATTGAGGGTGCCGGCGATGGAGGAGACGACGCCGAGCGGGTTGCCGCGTTCGAAGCGCGAAGCCCGGGCTTGTGCCAAGTGGTGGTGCAGCAGGAAAGAGGACCCGGCCGAGGCGCAGAACAGGCCAGTTTCGGGCCCGCGTAAATCGGCGTGCGTCAGGCCAGCGTCGGCGAGGGCCTGCTCGAAGGCGTGAAAGGCGTAGACGCCGTGGGGGGCCAGGCCGCGCACGGTTTCGCGGGCCAGTTGCAACCCGGTCGGCCAGCTCCAGTTAAGGTAACTGGGCGCGTCCACCGCAAAGCCGTTCACTGCGCCGGCGACTTTGATCGGGATGGCCGGGTTGTCGTAAAAGGAGTGGGCAACGATGCCTGTGCGCCCAGTGCGCAAGTGATCGACGACGGTGGCGCGATCGTTGCCAATGCTGGTGACAAACCCGAGCCCGGTGATGCAGGCGTGTGTCGTCACGGGGCGGGATCGGCTGCGTTGGCGGGGGCAATATCCGTTGCGGCTGGGGCGGCTGGGGCAGCTGCGGCGGGGGCCGTGACTTTGGCGTGCACATAGGTGCGCAGATCGCCGATGGTTTGGAGCTTGAGCAGATCCTCGTTGGCGATGCTGATTTGGTAGAGTTCTTCGACAAAGAATACGATTTCGGCGAGGGCGAGTGAGTCGTAGCCGAGGTCGGCGATGAGTTGCGCGGAGTCGGGCAGGTCGTCGGGGTTGGCCACGCTGGAGCGGTTGGGCCGATGGAAGGCAACGATCGCCAATACCACCGTGTCCAGCGAGGCGAAGTCGCGCTGCGCCACCCAGTTTTGGTGCGCGTCGCGGATTTTACTGGGGAAGGAGGCGAGTGGGTTGGATTGGCTCATGGACAGGTGGCGGGGCTAGGCTGGGCGGAAATGGGAGGGGCGACGTTGGTGGGTTTGAAGCTGGTGCGCCAGCCTTCACGTAGTTCAAGTCCGGCATAAGTGGCGAACGCGGCCAGCACGCGCCACGGCAGCGTCCAGCTCAGCTCGTAGCTGCGGAACCCGAAATAGTGGCGGTCGTTGGACTTCCCCCACGTGCCTCGCTGCAGGCGGGAGCGGGCGATGGCGGCGAGTCGGCGGTTATAAAAAGCGATCAGCTTGGCTGCGGGGCCGGTGTAGGGACCGGCGAAGGCCGGGGTTTCGAGCGCGGCGACTCCGCGTTTGAAGGGTTGGGCGACCACGCCGAGGTAGTAGAGCCCGAGGTCGAGGCGGAAGGCCAAGGTCATGAGCTCGTGGTCGCCCATGTAATAGTATTTGTCCTGATAAACGGCGTGAAACCACCGGGTGTAGCTTAGGGTGAACTGGGTATTGTGGCGGGCGATGCGGGGGGCTTTCGGTTTACCGCGCAGCGAGCCGTCGATCAGGGCGGCGGTGGCGCAGGTGGTGTAGGCAATCCAGTCCATGCCGGGCGAGTAAAACGGGTCGATGAAGCCGGCGGCGTCGCCGACCAGGGCGAAACCGTCGCCGGCGATCTGCGTCGAGCGATAGGCGAGGTTGCGGCGGAAATGGACGTCGCCCTCGTTCCAGGTGGCGTCCGCCAGCAGTTCGCGGCCGACCGGGTGGGTGTTGAGCAGCGCCAGGAGGCGTTCGCCCAGTCGCGCGCCCTCGGGCAGGTCGGTGAGGCGCTGGTCGAACACGACGCCAATACTCACATCGCCGCCTTTGAGCGGGATCATCCACGCCCACCAGCCCAGGCCGACAAGGTGGTTGGTCGCGGTGAAACGGATGGCTTTGGTACGCGTGGCCCACTCGGGAAACTTTTCGGCGAGGGCTCGGGCGTCCCAGTTTTTTACCCCGCTCCAGCGCGCCCAGACGGTGGCGGTGGGGTGGTCGGTGTTGGGGGTGAACCAGCCCTCGCGGCGGGCGAGCAAGCAGACGAAGCCCGAGGCGTCTACCACCCAGCGGGCGGTTTCGAAGCCGCTCACCGGCGCGGTGGCGGAGTTGGAGGGCGCTGTGGTGGAGTCGGCCAAGCGTGCGGCGGCGTCGCGCGGGGTAGACGTTTCCCATTCGACACGCTGTTGACCGCCGGCGACGAGGGTGACGTTGCGGACTTTTATCGGCCGTCGCAGCACGGCGCCGGCGGCGACCGCACGCGTGAGCACCTCCTCGTCGAGCACGGCGCGGTCGATCTGGTAACCGGGCAGGCGCACGTTGTAGCCGGGGCCGGTTTCACTGCACTCGGCCAAGGTGGTGGCGCGGGCATTGGTGAACCAGAACCGTAGGCCCTGTTTCACCAGATGTTTTTCAAAAAGATGTTCGGTGAGATCAAGGACGCGTCCGAGGAAGTAGGCGCTGACTTCGACCGTGGATTCGCCGACGCGGCGTTTGAACTGGGCGTCGCGCTCCAAAATGAGGATACGCAGGCGAGGGTTGCGCCGGAGCAGCAGGGTGGCGGTGGCCGCGCCGGAAATGGCCCCGCCGATGACAATCACGTCCCAAGCGGCAGGGGTTGGGGCGGAGGGCGACGCGGGGTTTTGCGACGCTTCGGGTAAAGGGGGCGTGGTCATGCGCTGGGGGCGGGCTTTGGAGTGAGGTCAATCTGCGGAACCAAGGGCAGGCGGGCCTGGAGGCGGCAAACGAGCAGGAAAAGTTTAAACCGCCACCACAACCCCCAGGTGAGCGTGGCGTGGCCGGCGACAATTGAGGTGAGGCCTCTCGCCAAGTCCCAGGGCGGAAGCGGACACATGAAAACGGAGAAACTCTTTTCGTTATAAAACGCGTCGATCAGTCGCTTAAACACGCCGCCGTGCGCCTTGAGGTGGCGGGTGTAGCGCTGACATTCGTTGGGGGTGAGCGGGCGTCCGGCGCGTTCGGCGCGGATGAGCAGCTCGGCGGCCAGTTTGGCCGAGTAGGTGGCGAGATAAACGCCCGAGGAAAAAATCGGGTCGATGAAGCCGCCGGCATCGCCGACAAGAAGCATGCGTTCGGCGGCGAGTTGTCTCCGGTAATAACTGTAGTCGGCGGTGACGTGGTAACTCATCAGCGGGGTGCTTCCGGCCATGAGTTCCTGCAAGCGCGGGGTCTGGGCGACCACCTGGTTGAAATACTCGGCCGGACCGAGGGCTGCGCTTTTGAAGGCCGCGAGCGTGGTGACGAGGCCGACTGAGGTGCGCTCGGCGTCGATGGGGATGATCCAGAACCAGCCGTCGGTCAGGCGCACGATCACGGTGTCACCGCCGGTCGGGCCGGGTTCGCGGGGGACGCCGGTGAAATGGTTGTAGAGCGCGATGCGCTTGGGGCAGCTCGCCGGATCGATTGCGGATTTAAGTTCGCTCGGGAAAAACTGGTCGCGTCCGCTCGCGTCAATGATCCAGCGACTGGTGACGGTGGTGGTGACGCCGTCGGCTGATTTCATCTCAATTCGGTATCCGGCCTCGGTGGCGATCACGGCGCGCACGGTGGTCTCGGTGCGGACCTCGGCGCCGGCTTCTGCTGCGTGGTCGAGTAAAAGGGAGTCGAAGCGGGCGCGGTCAACCTGGTAACTTTTGTCCAAGCCGGGAACCAGGCCGTTGGCAAAGACCACGGTTTTTTCCGCCGGACCGTGGCCGAGCAGAAAGCGGGCGCCGAACTTTTCGATGAAGCCGGCCTGTTGAATTTTGGGCCACACGCCGATTTCACGCAGGAGGGCGTTGCCCTGAGGCAGGAGAGATTCGCCGATGCGGAAGCGGGGGAAGGCGGACTTTTCGACGATCAAGGTGGAGAGCCCCGCAGCGCGGGTACGCAAGGCGGCGGACGTCCCAGCGGGTCCGGCGCCGATGACCAGGACGCTGTAATCGAAAAGTGATGGAGGACGGTGCAAGTGACCTTAAAAGCTGCGGGGCGCGGTGATGTTAAGGTTAAACGGTGCGCGCGCCTGAAAAAGGCGCGCTCCGAGTTTAGGGGGGGGAGAGTTTGGGGCGGAGTGCCAAATGGCGGAAATTACGTCGCCTGCATTAGCCGTAACAGGCCTTTCTTCTTAGGGCGTGTCTCGGAAATAAATCTGCCAAAATAAATCACTTTAAGATTCTGTATACTGTTTATAATTAATTAATTAAGTGATTACATGTGTGCATTGAATAAAACGTCGAGGCTCATCCTGGCTGACAGCAACTGGGATGCGATTCTCTCCGGTCTGAGTGCACACAAGGAGGAC
>JBILJE010000116.1:0-8892 GCA_044377395.1 Rariglobus sp.
TAACTTGGAGGTCATCACGGATTACCTGGAAAAGCTCGAGGCCTCTCGCGCCCCTGCATCGGGTTCCCCCGCCAAATAATCGCCATGCCCCTCGGAAAAATCCAGACTCAGATTGTCTCCAAACTCGCGGCGATGGCACGTCTCACCGACGTCCAAGTTCAGGCGCTGGTTAATCACCCCTCAGACCTCAATGGTGACGCGCTCGACAAGCTGCTCACCGAGGAGTACCGCGTTACTGCGTTCCAGATTTTTGTGGCGCGCGCCAAGGCGGTTAACATGTCCCCTTTTAACGTAGCCCGCTGGAAGATTACCCCCCAGACCTTCGAGCGTATCCCGCAAGAGTTTTGCCAAGAGAACCTCGTGCTGCCGGTTGGACAGGTAGGCGACATGCTCCTCGTTGCTTTCGCCAATCCGTTTGAGGTCAACATCCCGGTTAAAATACAGGAGATGACCGGGATGAAGGTCGCGCGCCTGCTGGGGCGGGAAAAAGACATCAAGGACAAGTTCGTTAAAGAAACTCCTGGCTCGGTCGGCTTCGAAGACGTAGTTAAACAGATCGGCGCCGAGTTCGGTGCTTCCTCTGATGCTGTCGAGGCAGATGAAGTCACCGAGGATTCAGGCCCGATTATCCAGCTTTCCAACCGAATCATCGAAGACGCCTATTATTTGGGCACGTCCGACATTCACATCGAGCCGCAGGAAAAAGAGGTGGTCGTGCGCTACCGCATCGACGGTATCTGTAAGGAGAAGTTGCGCCTGCCTGCCAAGGTGGGGCCGGCGCTCGTCGCCCGCCTCAAGATCATGTGCAACCTCGACATCGCCGAGCGACGCTTGCCGCAGGACGGCCGTATCGTTTTTAAGCAGTATACGAAAAAGGGCGTCGATATCGACTTACGTGTGTCTACCGCACCGCTCAATCACGGCGAGGGCGTGGTGATGCGTATTCTGGATAAGCAAAAGTCCACTCTGCCGATGACCGCTTTGGGTTTCTCCGAGGATAATCTTCGGAAATACCGCGATGTCATTCAGCAGCCTTACGGGATGATTTTGCACTGCGGGCCGACCGGCTCCGGTAAGTCGATGACCCTGTATTCCGCCCTCAACGAGATCAACTCGCCGGAGTTGGTGATCCGTACGGCCGAGGATCCCATTGAGTACACCTTGGCAGGCATCAACCAGATGCAGATGCACAAGCAGATCGGGTTGACCTTCGCCAGTGCACTGCGCGCCTTTTTGCGGCAAGATCCCGATATCATTTTGGTGGGCGAAATTCGTGACAAGGAGACCGCTAACATTGCGGTCGAGGCGGCGCTCACGGGCCATTTGCTGATTTCCACGCTCCACACCAACGATGCGCCGAGCACGGTTGCCCGTATGACGGACATGGGAATCGAGCCTTTTATGATCTCGTCGTCGCTGCTCTGTGTTTGCGCGCAACGTCTGATTCGGCGGGCGTGCAAGACGTGCAAAGTCCAGAGTGAGCCGACTCCACGCGAGAAGGAGATCCTTGAAAAGGCCCTCGGTTGGAGCGGGCCCATTTACAAGGCTGCACCAAAGGGTTGCCCCAAATGCGGCGGTGCCGGCTACAAAGGCCGTGTCGGTATCCATGAACTGATGATCACGACCGAGGAACTCATCGAGGGCATCAACAAGGGCCTTGAAACCGCTGAGCTTAAGAAAATTTGCATGCGGGGGGGCATGAAAACCCTCCATCAAGACTCCATGCTTAAGGTGAAGGATGGGCTGACCACCATGGAGGAGGCGATTGCCAACGTCCCGCTCGATCTTTGATTTTACCACCTATGAACCGATTGTTTGCTCTACTCGTTTGCGCCGTAGTGGCTCTTGGTGCCGGCTGCTCCAAAAAAAATAAGGAAGTGCCTGCGGCGATTAAATCCGAGGCTGCAATGCTCGCCAGTGAGGCTCAGTTCGCGATGCAGATCCGCGAGTTTAGCCGTGCAGAGGAGTTGATGCAGCGGTCGCTCAAACTACGCGATGACATGCCTGAATATTGGGTGACCCTAGGCATGGCGCGTCGTAAACAGGATAATAAAGAAGGGGCTCGCAAAGCCTATAATGTAGCATTGGAGCTGCACACCGATCGATACAAGGAGGGGCACCAGCCTGAAGAACTCGCGCAGCAAGCTTTCGTACTCGCTTTGCTTGGGCGTGGTGACGAGGCCATCGCGCTGTTAAATCAGGGGCTCAAGGATCACCCGAATAATCCGGCGATGCAGAAAATGGCCGATCCCCGTGGCCTGCCACGCACGTTCAAAACCGAAGAATTTAAGGCTCTGAAACTTTGATTTCAGCGGATGGCTTGTCTTGGGTACAGGATAGCCCGCTACTCGTTAACGACGGCGTAGGTACTTTATAGGTACACCCCGCCACCCAGCAGTCGTTCGCCGTCGTGGATTGCGAGGATTTGCCCGCTGGCAAGGCCTCTCTGGGGCTCGTCGAAACGAATCAATGCGGAGTCTGCAGACAGAGGGGTAAACTCAATGGCCACCCGAGGGTCGCGGTAACGCACCCGGCCCTCCAGTCGGCAGCGTGTGGGGATCGGCGCACTGTTCCACTGCACGGCGTGTAAACGCACCTCGGTTTGGAACAACCCAGGCGCTTCGGTTGAGTCAAATGCGACTAGCAGCGCGTTGTCCTCGGCGCGTTTGCTTACGACGACGTAGGCCTGATTATCTGTATTCGACGGCACGCCGATGCCTTTGCGCTGCCCGAGGGTGTAATAGTGCAGGCCGCGGTGCTCGCCGATGAGTTTACCGTCGGTAGCGCGTATGATCGGGCCGGGGAAGTCGGGCACGTATTGGCGGAGGAAGTCCTGCATTTTGACCTCGCCGATAAAGCAGATGCCTTGGCTGTCTTTTTTGGCCGCGGTAGGCAGGCCTGCCTCAGCAGCAAGCCGACGCAGATCGGGTTTGGGCAAGTGGCCGATTGGAAAGCGGGCATCGGCCAATTGGTCCTGTGAAAGCAGCGAAAGGAAGTACGACTGGTCCTTGTTCTTGTCGGCACCTTCAAGGAGCGCAAAACGAGCCCCGCCGTCCTGTCCTGAGCCACCGTTAGGATTACCTGGTGTGTTGGTCAGTTCGATACGGCGGGCGTAGTGGCCGGTGGCAACTGCTGAGAAACCGTGGTCGCGGGCCCAGTGACTGAAAACCCCGAATTTGATCTCGCGGTTGCACATGATGTCGGGGTTGGGGGTGAGACCGCGCTGGTACCCGTCGAGCAGATAGGCGACCACGCGCTCGCGGTAATCTTGCATGAGGTTGACCACCCTGAACTCGATACCGAGGCGATCGCAAACCGCACGGGCGTCATCAATGTCCTGCATCCATGGACAGTGGCCGATGACGTTGTCTTCGTTGATCCAATTTTTCATGTACGCGCCCACCAGATCGTGGCCTTGGCGTTTGAGCAGCAAGGCGGCGACGGAGCTGTCGACTCCACCGGACATGGCGACGAGGATTTTTTCGGTTTCGGGCACGCTTCAAGACGACGTGATTGGAGCGGGTGGTTTGTCAATCGCTAGTCGTCGTGTTGATGACGGGGCTGGTGTTTTCGGTCTTGTGCGAAGGCATCTAGCACCCTGATATCGGCGGCACTATCATGGCTGCTCGTGTTCCTAAAATTGCTAGCGCTTGGTTAACTTCGCCGACCCAGGGCGTAATCGAACTTTGCCAAGATTGGCGTGCGAGAAAGCTCCCACCGCTGACGTTGAGTTCGGGAGCGAGCTTTGCGAGTTTGCATCGCGTGCCCGATTACACCTTTGGGGGCCAGAGCGCTTATTTTGTTAATCGTAAAGGGGAGATATGGTTTTTCATTCGAAGTGCCCATCATCCCGAAGTGCTGGCGGATAAAGAAACGGTGTTTCTCGCGGGTGATTTCAATGGCTGGCAAGAGGCGGTTTTTCATCCTGAATGGATGATGCGTCCTGCAACTTTGGGAGGTGAATCAGTGCTCATCTGGTCAGGGCCGGCGGAGCGTTTTTTAAGGCAACCGCACTTTAAGTTCAAATTTGTTACCGATAAGGGACGCTGGTTGAATGTGCCTCATTCGGCGCCTAATGGCGTGCGGGACGACACAGGGAACTTTAATTACTCGATCGATCCTGATCGCACGGGGCAGCACTTATTCAAGTTCGATCTGGCCGCCCCACTCGATCTGTCGTCCTCCTGGTCAGTACTATGGTACGCGTTTAAGTCCGACCTTGACTCGCCCTTGGATCTTTCCTCCGCGTGGTCGGAACGTTGGGCGGAGGCTGCTCATTCGCACAGTGTACCACTGATGCCCGGTGAGTTCTTTTTCCAGATGGAAAGCAGCTTGCAGATGGGCGCTGGAGTCAGGGGGGGCGAGACGGTTTTTCGGTTGTTTGCACCCCGAGCGAAAACCGTCGAATTATGCGTGTGTTCGCAACTGAGTGAGCAGCACGCTCCCTACCGGTACGCGCTCAATAGCCTTGGTCAGCTGGGTGCCATCAATGCGGGCGTTTGGGAAGTGGTATTGACTGAGAATTTACACGGATGGTTCTACTGGTACCACGTGGATGGGCCGCGGGACGTCTGCGGACTTTTTGAGCCGGCGCATCGTGTGCTGGATCCCTATGCTCAGGCCACGATCGGTCGGCTCGGGCCAGGCATTGTGCTCGACCCACAATGGGTGGGGAAGGGTGATCGCTCTTTCAAGACGCCAGCATGGCAAGACCTCGTGATTGCCGAAGCGCACGTGCGCGACTTGGTTTCGCACGCGCCGCTAACCATGGATGGGGATGAGCGGCGTGGGTTTGCCGGGTTACGCAAATGGGTCGAACACCCCGACTTTTACCTCCACCGACTCGGGGTGAACTGTGTCGAGCTTCAGCCGGTGCAGGAAAATGATGCCTCCTCGGCAGACGAGTATCACTGGGGTTATATGACCGCCAATTTCTTTTCGCCTCACAGCGGTTACGCCACCAATCCGGCGAAGGCCAGCGGGGTGAAGGAATTTCAAGACCTCGTGCATGCATTCCATAAGCGCGGGATGGCGGTGGTGTTGGACGTGGTTTACAATCACGTGG
This sequence comes from Rariglobus sp., assembly GCA_044377395.1. Taxonomy (GTDB): domain Bacteria; phylum Verrucomicrobiota; class Verrucomicrobiia; order Opitutales; family Opitutaceae; genus Rariglobus. The sequence continues at coordinate 5,066 of JBILJE010000116.1, forward strand.
GCGAGCCGGCTCATCTGATGTTTGTCGACCGGCTGTATTACTTTGAGCAGGACAACAAGGGCCAGTTGTCCAATTGGAGTGGGTGTGGCAATGATCTGCGTTGCTCTGCGGCCATGGTCACGCGGCTGATCATCGACAGTTGCCGGCACCTCATCGAGACCTACGGCGTGGACGGTTTCCGTTTCGATCTGGCCGACTTGGTGAGTGCGCCTGTGCTGATGCAGGTCGAGACCGCGCTCAAGCGCGTGAAGCCCGACGTCATTCTAATCGCCGAACCGTGGAGTTTCCGTGGGCATATCGCGGGCGAATTGCGCGACACCGGTTGGGCGTCGTGGAATGATGGTTACCGCAATTTCGTGCGGGAGTACGTTCGCGGCAGTGGTACGCGGGAGGGCTTTGAGTACTACCTGAAGGGCTCACCGTGGTATTATGCTAAATGGCCTGCCCAGACGGTTAACTACACAGAGTCCCACGACGACAAGACGTGGATCGACAACATTACCGACAACGCCAACCGCAACGGCGATACGCCGACGGCCAACGATCGTCGACGCACGCATTTGATGGCCTCGATTCTGTTTATGTCCGTGGGCATTCCGATGCTTTCGGCCGGACAGGACTTCATTCGCTCCAAGCTGGGGATCCACAACACCTATCAAATGGGCGAGGTAAACGCCTTGGATTATCGGCGAATTTTCCGCTTCCCTTCAACTCATACCTATTACGCCGATTGGATCGCGTTCCGACGCTCCGAGGAGGGGCGATTGGTTCGTCATTTTACCCGAGCAAGCGAAGGGTTCTTTCAGTTTTACTGGGCGCGTAACACCGCTGCTGCCGCGATCATTTATAATGCGGACCTTTCGCAGGGACCCGTACAATTGCTGTTTGCGATCAATAACACGCTCAACGATGTGACGATTTCCCTCGGCGAGGGCATCGCTTCGTCGGCTTGGCGACAACTCGCCGATCATGAGCGGTTCTTTGGCAACTCCTGCGTAACTGCCCTTCGTCAAACCGTAGAGGATGACATATTCCTTCCGGCACTCGGCTGCGCGTTGTGGATCCTGGATGCGTAACGGGGCGTGCGACCAATAAACGCAGCATATTTGCCACCTGTTGCGCACTCAAAACCCTTGCCAACGGCAATCGGGCCGCCTTTTTTGCTCATCTCGTGCCTTCACGGCACGATTAACTTGTTTCAGCAACCTAACTCATCGCAACGGATTCCTCCCATGGCAGTAAAAGTCGCAATCAATGGTTTTGGTCGTATTGGTCGTCTCGTGTTCCGCGCCCTTGTTGAACAAGGTCTGCTCGGCAACACCCTCGACGTCGTCGCCGTCGGCGACATCGTTCCGGCCGACAATCTCGCCTATCTCGTCAAATACGACTCCACCCAGGGTAAGTTCCAGGGCACCGTTTCGTCCAAAAAATCCTCCCCTGATAAGGCCGAGGATGACGTTCTGGTGATCAACGGCAAAGAGATCCTCGTTGTCTCCGCTAAGTCACCTGCCGAGCTGCCTTGGGCCAAGTTGGGCGTCGATATCGTCATCGAGTCCACCGGTCTGTTCACCGAGGCTGAGAAGGCTAAGGGCCACATCACTGCGGGTGCCAAGAAGGTCATCATTTCCGCTCCCGCTAAGGGCGAAGACATCACCGTTGTGATGGGCGTTAACGACGACCAACTCGACGTCTCCAAGCACAGCATCATTTCCAATGCCTCCTGCACCACGAACTGCCTCGCGCCGCTCGTTCACGTGCTGCTCAAGGAAGGCTTCGGTCTCGAGGAAGGCCTGCTCACCACCGTGCACGCCTACACTGCCACGCAAAAAACCGTGGACGGTCCTTCGAAGAAGGACTGGAAGGGTGGCCGCACCGCCGCTCAGAACATCATCCCTTCCGCCACCGGTGCCGCCAAGGCCGTCGCGCTCGTGCTCCCCGCCGTCAAGGGCAAGCTCACCGGTATGGCCTTCCGCGTGCCGACCCCGACCGTCTCGGTCGTCGACTTGACCTTCAAGACCACCAAGGAAACCTCCCTCGCCGAGATCAAGGCCGCCCTTAAAAAGGCTTCCGAGACCTATCTCAAGGGCATCCTCGGTTATACCGAAGACGAAGTTGTCTCCTCTGACTTCATCCACGACAAACAGTCTTCGATCTTCGATGCCGGCTCCTCGATCGAGCTCAACAGCAAGTTCTTCAAGCTCGTTTCCTGGTATGACAACGAGTGGGGCTATTCCAACCGCGTCGTCGATCTCACCAAGGTGATCGCCGCCAAGCTCTAATTACCACTGAGGTATTGCCCACGGAATACACGGAACACACGGAATTGATTCTTCCGTGTATTCTGTGTGTTCCGTGGGCTCTTCGTTTCTGAGGATTTTCTTATGGCCAAATTCAAAACTATTCGCGACCTCGATCTCGCCGGCAAACGCGTGTTCATGCGCGTTGATTTCAATGTCCCCCAGGACAAGAAAACCGGTGCGATTACCAACAACGCCCGCATTGTTGCCGCGTTGCCCACGATCAAATACGCGCTCGAAAAAGGTGCGTCCGTCGTCCTCGCCAGCCACCTCGGCCGCCCCGATGGCCAGGTGATTGAAAAATTCTCGCTCAAGCCCATCGCTGCCGAGTTGGAGAAGGTTCTCGGTAAGCCCGTGGCCTTTGCGTCCGACTGTGTCGGCCCCGTTGCCGAACAGGCCGCCGCCGCGCTCAAGCCCGGCCAAGTCCTCCTGCTGGAAAACCTTCGTTTCCACATTGAGGAAGAGGGTAAAGTGAAGCTCGAAGATGGCACCTCTGTGAAAGCAGATCCGGCCAAAGTGACTGAGTTCCGCGCCGGTCTTTCGAAGCTCGCCGACGTTTACGTCAACGATGCCTTCGGTACCGCCCACCGCGCTCACAGCTCCATGGTTGGCGTGACATTGCCGATCAAGGCCGCCGGTTTCCTTATGGAAGCCGAGCTCAAGGCATTCGCAAAGGTTTTGGATAATCCTGAGCGCCCCCTGCTCGCCATCCTCGGTGGCGCCAAGATCGAGGACAAGATTCCGCTGATTAAAAACCTGCTCGAAAAGGCCGATAAAATCATTATCGGCGGTGGCATGGCCTACACCTTCCATAAGGTTCTGCGCGGCACCCCGATTGGCACCAGTCTGTATGATCCTAAAGGTGCCTTGATCGTTGAGGAGCTCGTGGCCAAGGCTGCGGTTCGCAACGTTGAGCTGATCTTCCCGATCGACTTCGTCTGCTCCGACGCCTTCTCGCCCGACGCCAATACGTGCGCCGCCGACCTGGCCACCGGTATTCCCGATGGCTGGGGTGGTCTCGACGCCGGCCCGAAGTCCATCGAGCTTTACCGCCAGGCTATCCTGTCGTCCAAGACAATCATCTGGAACGGCCCCGCTGGTGTATTCGAATTCGACAAGTTCGCCGGTGCCACCAAAGCCATGGCTGATGCCATCGCCGAGGCCACCGCCTTGGGTGCTACCACCATCGTTGGTGGCGGTGATACCGCGACGGCCGCGAAGAAATTCAAAGTCGCCGACAAGGTCACCCATTGCTCCACCGGTGGCGGCGCTTCCCTCGAGTTCCTCGAAGGCAAGTCGCTTCCCGGCGTGGTTTTCCTTGAAAGCTAATCATCTAAAGTAGCGAGTAGTGGGTAGCGAGTAGCGGGCATCATGCACGCGATTGGTTACCAGACTGTTCTACTCGGTACTCGTTACTCACTACTTCACAAAACCATGAATATTCGTAAAAAACTCATCGCCGGTAACTGGAAGATGAACAAAACCTCCGCCGACGCCGCTGTGCTTTTGCAAGAGATCGTCACCGAGGTG
>JBILJE010000117.1:0-8866 GCA_044377395.1 Rariglobus sp.
CAGCGCGACATCCTCGACCTGACAGGGCACCCCGAAGGCGCTCCCCCACGTCAGCCTGCGCTGGATTTCACCCTCGGGGTTGAACACGCTCACCTCGCCTTCCAGGTCGATCAGCGCCTCCACGGCCTGCCCGCGCCACGCGGCCGGGACCGTGCCGGTGAAGCGAAACCAGGCATAATCCCAGGTCCGACCCCACTGCTCGCCCTGAGCGATCGGGAGGTACTGCTTGGGCTCAGCGAAAGCCCGCGCTGCCTGACTTGTCACCAACGCGCATTCGACGCGCAGCGGGATGCGCTCCCCGTGAAGCGATCCGCGCAGTTGCTCGATCCAGCGGTCCAGCCGTTGAAACATCCAATCTTCGTCGGTGAGGATAAACTCGGTGTGAGGGGTTTTCATATAAATTTAGCGATGAAACGATTGCCGGCCGCAACTTACGCAATTCCAGAATGAAGCGCATCGAACGAAGGCCGCTGATGCGAGTGGTGAAGTCGGGCCGGGTGCCTCACCGGACAGCCATAAAGCCTGGCACCGCCGCCTACTTCGTCAATAAAAAACCAAGCGCTTGGCATTGGGGCGCCGTGCATTTACCCGAACGCCGGAGTTTTAACCCCTAAATTCATATACGAGCACCGATAAGGGTGTTTGGGTTCCTCGACAGTTCCAGCGACACACCGCGGCGGAGCGCGGACGAAGCAGCAAAGTAACGGCTCGAAAAAGTAGCGCAGACTTCCAGTCTGCTCAGGGTTGCCGAGCCGCGATTGCGTCAAAGCAGACTGGAAGTCTGCGCTACTTCCTTCGGCTAAACCCCCAAAACATGAATTCTTAAACTATTGTCCTTCAACATCCTCTGGGTTGTTACTTGAGAGTGGGTAGATAAAGGCTCCCCAATCATTCGGCATCCAGAGTGGTGTCACAGAGGAAATCCGGAGCCCAGACACAGAGGCCACGGAGGCAAGCCGTTCTAATCTAGCAACAAGCCAATTCAATAGAACGAGTTAACAAGCTAGGCTGAGCCGAGTAATTCGGCGGTTTTTGAGTTATCGAAGTCGTTGAGGCCTAACATGTCCGAGCGCCGTGGGCTGGGCTCCGTGGCCTCTGTGTAACATGCCGAGGTTCGGTTTTCATCCCGACGACCCACCGGAAACGTCGAAGAACCTTTGTTTGCCTCCTAAGGGATTGTATCTGTGCAATCTGTGTAATCTGTGGTTGGGTTGAACTTAGGAATTCAGGATTTACGGAGGGGCGCGTTCAGGGGTTGTGGTGCAACTCGGGCATGGCGAGACGTTCGACGCGCAAAGTGCCCAAGAGAAAGGCGGCATCTTCGGACGGTGCATTTGGACAAGACTAAGAGCACATGCTCATGAGCCAAAGTTTGGAACCTGTTGTTCGGAAAAATCGTTCCGGCTTCCCCTTTTTTAGCAGCTCAGTCCAAAAATGAATCGGCGGTGGAGTAAAAGGCATGCGCTTGTTTTTTTTATTGACGTGCGGCTTCGGCAACGGGCAACTATGTTTTCGTTGTAAGTTTTTTGGGGTGGGTGAGTGAGATTCTCAAACGCCTGCCCGCCTTTGTTTGCGCATACCCCCCCTTCTCAGCCCGTTCCCATGGACGCTTGGGTCCATTGCACCAATGAATACGTTACCCCCTTGTACTTTAATGGCCTCGCTCGCTTGGTCTTGCTTGCTCATGGCGCGGGAAACCGTTGCAGGTCGCAGATCAACTGCGTGGATGTCGGCCACCTTGGCCACGGCGAACCACGGATAATCTGTGAAGTTAAGTGAAAACACGCGCTCGCCCACCAGCAGCCATATTCATTGGGTCGAAAGGTGGGCGACCCTCCAACCAGTCTAGGCAAGGGCTATTTGTTAAGAATATATTAACCGGCTACACGAAGCATAAGGAAAACTCTCTTTGTAAACATTGATTCGTTTATTGTATATAATCCTCTAAAAATGACAACCTCATTTTCTTCCATCCCCCATCCAGATATGCCCCCAATCGTTTATCCCTATGTTCCATATATGGAGCGTAGGTTGGATCCTCAACTCACCGGCTGGCCGCTGACCGACGAGGGAAAAAAATTCATTCTTCAGGCGGAATTCGAAAAAAGAAAACCGGGCTCCGAAATCGGAAAACGATTCAAAGAGTATGAACCGGTCACTCCCGCTGCCGGATACTGGCCCGTTTTCTGGGGAAACACCGACCCAGGCGACACTCAGTGGTTGAATATTCATACAAAACTCGTGGAGACCGTCCAAGCGGTCCAAGAGCCTCTGGATCTGGTTCTTATCGGCGACAGTATAACGCAGGGTTGGGGCGGTGGATGGAACGGCCCCGAATTCAATACCGTCTGGAAATCATTTTTCTCGAATTATAAAACACTCAATTTGGGAATCAGTGGAGATAAGGTCGAAAATATCCTTTGGCGCCTTGATCACGGCGCCATCGATGGACTCCAAATCAAGGCCCTAGTCCTAATGGTTGGTATTAATAATCACCCCAATCAGGAGAACGGAAAAGCTATCGCCGAAGGAATCCGCCTCTGCATCCAAAACATTCAAAAAAGGACTCCCGAGACTCAGATAATTCTCGTCAAAACTCCTCCTGCTGCAAAAGAAAATGTCCTCCCCCTTCATGCCGCACTCGATGAAATGAAGCTCGATCAGGATCCCCTGGTCCACATAATCGATCTCAATCCTGATCTCACTAATCTCGACGGCTCCCTCAAATCAATTGGCTATGTGGAGGATAAAATACATCTCGATGCTATGGGTTATGAAGTCCTCGCGACCCGACTCCGGCCTGTATTGAAGAAAATACTCGGTCACTGGGGAAACGGAATCCCCGATCATTCTTCCCATATCACGCTTACCCTCTTGGATGAGCAACCCTCTCCCGCCATTCAAGAGGGATTCAAGGGAACCGAAGGAATCAAGTATGGAGTCGAAGGTGGATCGATCATCAAACTTAACGATACTTATCATTATTTTGCCGCAGAAATCGTCGGAGAACCTCGCTGGAATAAAATGAAGCTCGCTCATTGGACGAGCACCGATCGCTTTCACTGGGATCGACGTTCAACGATTGCGGAATCGAGCGGATCGACTGCCGGAGATGATCCTCGCGCCGCTCTTTGGGCTCCAATGCCGATTTACGACCAAAAAGAAAATATCTGGAATATTTTCTATGTCGCCTACAACTACCTAGCTCCCTTCAATTGCGATGGCCGCATCTGGCACGCGATTTCAACCGTCAAGGGGGTGGAGGGAATCCATGGCCCTTGGAAAGATATCGGCATCATCATGCAACCGGACACAGAGAGCCAAACGTGGGAAGGGGCTCAAGGGGTAGATTCTTTTTATCCCTATCAAGTCGGTAATCAATGGTTCGCCTTTTATGGAAGCAGCGATATCAGAAGTTATTTCCGAGTAGGACTTGCCAGTGCGCCCTCTCTTGCAGGCCCATGGAAAAGACTTTCCCAAGGAAATCCGGTCGCGTTAAGCGGACCAAGAGGATCGGAAAATCCAATTGTGACTCGCCTCAAAAGTGGTCGTTACATCGCTGTTTTTGAAACGGTTTTCTGCGAGGATGGATTTGGCTACTCGGACTCGGCGGATGGTATTCATTGGTCCGAGGCAAAGGAACTCAAGGTCAAGGCCTCCACAGGGAAAATCAGGAAAGTCCGAACCCCCCTCGGCCTGACAGAAGAGCCTGATGGAAGCTTTTCTGTTTTCTATACAGCCTTTAATAAAGAAGAAAGTCACTGGGGCGAACTTTGGCCTATCCGAGTAAAAGTCATTGAAACTCACTGAGGTCGTCGGATCGATCTCGGACTTCGATCCGGTTAACCCCTTCAGAGCACTAATGGGCACTCATTTCGGAGTAGTGATTTTCGGCAATCCATCGCTTAATCCGACAAAATGCGTGTTACTGCCTACTGAGCCTGCGGCCTTTTGAGGTTGTCACTTTGCTGCTGTCAGCTGCGTGACGTCGGCTAAATTCTGCCGCAGGGCCAGACGACCTGTTAATCCGGGGCGGCTCCTTTAGTGTTTATGCAATCGCTTGTTTTTTCTCATTGACGCGAAGTTGGATTGATCGAAAAAAGGTCAACCTGCCACAGCTTGTGGGAGGCATTGGCTTTTTACCCTAGTTCAATGCATTACCTTCGTTTTCAGCTTTAAACCCGAACTCCTGAGTTGGTCGGCGCGATCTGGCGCAACCTGCTGGGCATCTTACCGTTCATTCACCCACTCGAAGCACTATTTAGTGCACCTCGGGGATTCACTCACGATCATCTGCTCCAGCATCTTGCGCCAGCTCATCGCCGCCAACTCAGGAGTTCGGGTTAAACGCTACCCCTAGCGTCGACCCCCTGCCCCAGGCTCCTATCATGCAAAAATCAAAGCTTTGGATTCTCCTTTTCACGTTGGGCCTACCGACCTTCGCCGGTGCCGCCGCAACTAAGCCGGCCCGGCCCAATGTGCTTTTTATTGTCGCCGATGATCTCACGACCCGGCTGGGCTGCTACGGCGACGTCCACGCCCGGACCCCTGCGCTTGACCGGCTCGCAAGCGGGAGCGTGGTGTTCGACCGCGCCTTCGTGCAGGGCAGCGTCTGCACCCCCAGCCGCAAGTCGTTTCTGACCGGCCTGGGGATCGACAAGGTGGGTGTGGCCAACAACAATTACCTCGCGGAGCAGCCCGACACGATGACCCTGCCACGTTGGTTCCGTGAGCACGGGTACCAGACGGCACGCGTGGGCAAGATCGAACACACCGAAAACTACGCGGGGCCGAAGGATTGGGAGCTGAGCCTGCAGGGGAATCCCTCCGCCGGTGCCCCGCCCCAGATAACGGAGTACCGCAATCGCGACGGTGCCTTGCTCGGGCGCCGGCAGGTTTATCCCGATGGGGTTCTCACGAAGGACCAGGTTCGTGCGCAGGCTTTTCACACCTTCCTCGCCTCTCAGTGGGACCGACAGAGGCCCTTCTTTTTCGCGCTCGGTTTCCATTCCCCGCACGATCCTTGGGAAATGCACGCCTCGCATCTCGAACGCCATGCGCTCGCGTCGATGCCACTCACACAGGCGCCCGCCGATGCCACGCCCATGACCAAGGGACCGGCGTACCAGAAAAAGATGATCGCGGCCTTGTACGAAACGACCGGCGAGGCGGATAAGGGCGGTTGGGACGACGACACCGCACGCTACAACGCCGCCGTCGATCCTGACACGCAGCGCGCGATGATCCAAAGTTACTACGCCGCCGTCACCCTGATGGACGAGGCGCTCGCGGCGGTGATGGCCAGCTTGGAGGCGCAGGGTTTGGCCGAGACTACGATTGTCGTGTTCACGTCCGACCATGGGTACTTCCTCGGTTATCGCGGGATGTGGTACAAGCACTACCTGTACCCGGAGGTGCTGCGCGTGCCGCTGCTGGTGCGCTCCCCCGGACAGTCGCCGGCGGGGCAGCGCGCCGAGGGCATCGTCGAGCTGCTCGACCTTTTCCCCACCTTGGCCGAGCTGGCCGGCCTGCCCGCGCCGAACGCGGTGGACGGCCGCAGCTTCGCCGCGCTCGTCCAAGATCCGGCCCGGCCGGGCAAGGAAGCGGCGTTCACCCATGGGTTGATGGATGGGGGCCAGGCGGTGAACACGGCTCGTTGGTTTTCCGTCGATTGGCCTGCGGGCCCCGCCGTGGTCCGCACGGGTCGCCAGGCGGTCGGGAAAAACGCCCATCGGGCGCTCGATGGCCTGGTGGACTTCGCCCGGATTCGCGATGGTTTCACGATCCGCATCGATGGCGAGCAGCGCTGGATCGACTTGGAGTCGCGGGTGGAGGCCAGTCACGAAATTTACTCCCGCTCCGAAGATCCGCTCGCGTGGATCAATCTCGCTTCACGTTCCGATGCCGAGGCTGAAATGAGCCGCCATCGCGCACTCTGGAAAGCCCGATTCGGCCACTAATCCTCAGCCCCGGTTCTCTCTCCCCTTTTTCATTCGCTTCTTTAATCCCGTGAAAGCGTCCCTGCTCTTTGCTTTTGTGCTCGTTTGTCTGGCGCCCTTGAGCGTCGGCGCAGTCGAACTGTGCTGGATTTTTGATCGCGGCATGGTGCTGCAAGCTGACCGGCCCATACCGGTGTGGGGACAAGGGGCGCCCGGGGAGCAGGTCACGGTGCGTTTCGCCGGCCAGTCGGTCAGCACTGAGGTGGACGCTCAAGGCGAGTGGGCCGTCAAGCTGACGGCGCTGGCCGCCAGTGCCGAAGGTCGAACACTCTCCATCGAGGCAGCCTCCGGGGCGCGGAGCTTTGCGGACGTGGTGATCGGCGATGTCTGGATCTGCGGCGGGCAGTCCAACATGGCGGTGCCCGTGCTGGCCGACACGATCGGGGGTGCCGAAGCGGCGGCCAAGCCCTCAAATCCCCTGCTTCGCGTGTTCAACGTGCCCGAATTTCGGTGGTCGATGGAGCCGCAGACCCGCCAATTTCCTTGGGCCCAGCGCAAGGACGGTCAGTTGGCGTGGGGGCCAAGCAGCGGGAAAACGCCGGGGCTGCCGTTCTATTTCGGCAACACCCTCCAGGCTCAGGTAGGGCGTCCGCTCGGTTTGATCGTTACTCCGGTTGGCGCGTCTTCGGCGGAGTGCTGGGTGCCGATGGGCGATCTGGAGAAGCTGCCTTGGCTGCAAACCTTCATCGCCCGCTCGCGAACCTGGGCTGCCGAGTATCCAGCCAAGCAGGCCGCTTTTGATAAAACCGTGGCGGAATGGGACAAGCGCAAGGCCGCTGCGGAAGCGGCCAGCCTCGCGTTTAGCGAGAAGCGTCCCCAGCCTTTCAACGATAGCGGACTTTGGCCCCGCTGGTGGGCCTCCACCCTGTATAACGCCCACATCGCCCCGTTGCGCCAGTTCGCGGTGCGCGGCGTCATCTGGTACCAGGGCGAGAACAACACCGGCTCGAATTCCGGCCAGACTTCGGATGGACCCCAATTTGTGACGCTGATGGAGACGCTGATCGATGCCTGGCGCCGCCAATTCGAGCAACCCGACCTGCCGTTCCTGATGGTGCAGCTTTCCATGTATGATCCAGGGTTCCGGCCGGCGGCGGAGCCCAGCCCGCACAGTTCGTGGGCGGTGATCCGGGAGGCGCAGGCCGCCGTGGCCCAACGCGTACCTCACACCGGCCTGGTGTTATCGTGGGACACGGGCGAAAAAGACGACATCCACCCCCGGGAAAAGCGATTGGTGGGAGAACGTCTTGCGGCGCTCGCCCTGCATCAGGTCTATGGGCAAACCGTTCCGGCCTCCGGCCCTCGCTATGCGGCGCACACGGTCGCCGATGGGAAGGTGCGGGTGCGCTTCCGCGATGTGGGCGAGGGGTTGGCGGTGCGTGGCGATCGGCTGACCGGCTTTGCCTTGGCGGGAGACGATCGACGGTTTTTCTGGGCCGAGGCGGTGATTGAGGGCGAGGATGTCGTGCTCAGCAGCCCGCAGGTCCCGCAGCCCGTAGCCGTGCGCTTTGCCTACGGCAATTACTGGCCGACTGCACTTTTCAATAAAGCCGGCTGGCCCGTCGCTCCTTTCCGCACCGATGACTGGCCGTTGATCGCTGTTCGTCCCTAAGCGGAGTGCTCGGCCGCCGCCCGTTACCTGAACGAGCCGAACCGGGCCCGCATCACCCTGCGCAATGCCGGTTCGGGTGCCTTCAGCATGGGCCAGATCTGGGCCTATGGCGATTTTTTGTTACCAACGACACGATCACCGATGCCGCCCGCGACGACCTCAAAGTCGAGCTGGCCGTGCTCGATGCCGACGAACGCTTTTGCTTCGGGCGTGTGCGCGTCCTGACCGAAGGCGATCCCCTGCCGTAATCTCCTGCTTCAGGCTGTTCACCTGCCTCTGCGGTCGTATTTGCTAGAACTGAAGGGACGTCGCTCTCGTTACCCATTCCATTCTACTCCTATGTTTCGCCGCTTTTGCCTCAGTCTTTCCTGCGTGGTCACTTTGCTCGGCGCCGCTCCCTTCGCCGAGCGTCTCACCACTGAAGTCGGCTTGCTGCGAGGTCACGTCTCGGCCACGAGCTTGTCTGCTCCCGGTGAGCACTGGGAACAGGTCTTGGATTTGGGGCCGGGCTTCCGTGCCGACGCCGCCGATCCGGTGGTGCTGGAGATCGAGGAAGTGCACCAGGCCCGGCCCCAGGCTTTCCTTTACACCGTTTATGTGGAGGACAGCCCCGTTTACGTGAGAACTTTTCAGGAACTGCTTGCCGCTCCGTGTACGGCCATGGTGGCGTTTGATCGCAAGCTCGTGCGTGACCCGCAGGCGGTGCGTGTGCGCATCGTCCGCGGCGAGGGAGGGGCGGTATCGATTGCCCGCGTGCGGGCTCACGGCGATTTTTACGCGCAGGCTCGCGCACAGGGGTTGGATCAGCCGATGGGGATTTATGCTTACGTCAATCGCGACTGGGCAAGGGCGGCTTCGGTGCGCGAACGCTACCCGGATGGGCAACATTTTCGAAGCGGCGTGATGTTTGGTTTCTCGTATCTCCACCGCGGCCGGGCGGAGTTGGCCAAGGAATTGGACCAGGCCCTCGCGACCGTGGCGAGCCAGCGCCTGCCTTTCGCGGTCATGTTCTCGCGGTGGTGGTCGCACACCGCCACCAGCAGTGACGGCCTAGGCGGCAACTACGGCGATCTGGTGTACAACCAAATCACGTGGGATCCGGAAACGCGCGCGATTGCCCTGACCACCCCCAATCAATGGGGCAACACCCCATGGCCCAGCATGCAGCACGAAGGCGCGAATCGCGCCGCCCAAGCGCAGCTCACCGCAGCCACCCGGCATTTCGCCGACCGGTATGCCGTGCTCGCCGCCCAGC
>JBILJE010000118.1:0-8841 GCA_044377395.1 Rariglobus sp.
AGACTGGTGGCCGGCCGACTTCGGCCACTACGGCCCGTTCTTCATTCGTATGGCTTGGCATAGTGCCGGCACTTACCGCACCGGTGACGGCCGCGGCGGCGCCGGTGCCGGCCAGCAACGCTTCGCGCCCCTCAACAGTTGGCCGGATAACGCCAATCTCGATAAGGCGCGCCGACTCCTTTGGCCGATTAAGCAAAAATACGGCAACCAAATCTCTTGGGCCGATTTGATGATTCTCACCGGTAATTGCGCCCTGGAGTCGATGGGCTTCAAAACCTTCGGCTTCGGTGGCGGTCGGGCCGACGTGTGGGAGCCGGAGGAGGATGTGTATTGGGGCTCCGAGAACACGTGGTTGGGCGAAAAGCGCTACACCGGTGAGCGTGACCTGGAAGCACCCCTGGCCGCCGTGCAGATGGGCTTGATCTATGTCAACCCCGAGGGCCCGAACAGCCACCCTGACGCGCTCGCCTCGGCCAAGGACATTCGCGAAACCTTCGCCCGCATGGCCATGAACGACGAGGAAACCGTCGCCCTCATCGCTGGTGGTCATACCTTCGGCAAGACCCACGGAGCGGCACCGGCCACACACGTAGGGCCCGAACCCGAAGCCGCCGGCCTGGCGGAGCAGGGTCTGGGTTGGGCCAACAGCTACGGCAGCGGTAAAGGCGCGCATACGATCACCAGCGGCATCGAGGTGACTTGGACCACGACGCCCACCCAATGGAGCAACAACTACTTTGAGAACCTGTTCCGCTACGAATGGGAACTCACGAAGAGCCCGGCCGGGGCGCACCAGTGGGTCGCCAAGGATGCCGACGCCACGATTCCCGATGCTTACGATGCGTCCAAAAAGCACCGTCCCACCATGCTCACCACCGACATCGCCCTGCGCGCCGATCCGGCTTACGAGGCGATTTCCCGTCGATTCTTGGCCCACCCGGACCAATTTGCCGACGCCTTTGCCCGCGCCTGGTTCAAGCTCACCCATCGCGACATGGGGCCCAAAGCGCTCTACCTCGGAGCCGAAGTCCCCGCCGAAGACCTCCTCTGGCAGGACCCGATTCCCACCTGCAATCACCCGCTGGTAGACGCCACTGATCTCGCCGGCCTCAAGGCCTCGATTATCGGCTCCGGGCTTTCCATCGCCGAACTCGTCTCGACCGCCTGGGCCTCGGCTTCGACCTACCGCGGCTCCGACAAGCGCGGTGGCGCCAACGGCGCGCGCATCCGTCTCGCGCCCCAAAAAGACTGGGAGGCCAACCAGCCGGTGCGCCTCGCCAAGGTGCTCAAGGAACTCGAACGCATTCAGCACGCTTTCAACGCCGGTGCTTCCGGCGGCAAAAAAGTGTCGCTGGCTGACTTGATCGTCTTGGGCGGTTGCGCAGCCGTTGAACAAGCCGCGAAGAACGCCGGCCACCCCGTGGTGGTGCCCTTCACGCCCGGGCGGATGGATGCGTCACAGGAACAAACCGATGTCGCCTCCTTCGCCGTGCTCGAACCCACCGTTGACGGGTTCCGCAACTACGCGAAAACCCGCTACACACTGCCCGCCGAACAACTCCTCGTGGATAAGGCGCAGCTGCTCGGGTTGACGGCACCGGAGATGACCGTGCTGGTGGGCGGGTTGCGCGTCTTGAACGCCAACCACGGCAAGTCCCAGCATGGCGTTTTCACGAAACGCCCGGAAACGCTCACCACCGACTTCTTCATTAACCTACTCGACATGGGCCATGCGGTGAAGCCGACCTCGCCCAGCGAAGAGCAGTTTGAGCTGCTCGATCGCGCCACCGGTGACGTGAAATGGACAGGTACCCGCGTTGACCTGGTTTTCGGCTCGAATTCGCAATTGCGCGCCTTGGCGGAAGTCTACGCGCAGAGCGACGCCCAGCCCAAGTTCGTTAAGGACTTTGTGGCTGCTTGGACCAAGGTGATGAACGCCGACCGGGTTGATATTGCCTGATCCGTCCGTCCGACCGCCAGGCGTGCAGCCCTTCGGCTTCACGCCTGGTGCCTGCTCGGGGCTAACACCGCGGCTCACAGTCATGCGCCGCCCAAGTTTTTTCACCCCGGAGTAATCAGCTGAGACAAGGCCCGCGGCGTAAATTAACGGTGAACGGGTTATGCACTAAAGCCTCAGGGTGTTGCCCCGAGGCCGATTAGGGAAAGACTTTACCTGCTGTACTCGACTGTTACCCAGGATTTGCGCGGAGCACCCGACCACCGGTAGGGCCTACACCGCTCGACAAAGGCTAAAACCAAATGCCATTGGCATTAGTCGCAATTCACTCCCCTGCGAGTCCTTCGGCAGACATCGGATTGTCGATCCTCGCCCATGCCGCTTTGTGACAAGTCGGTTACAAACCGGTTCAGGCCTTGACCGATATTCCGCTAGCGGAATGTAGTCGCTGCGTGAAACTCGTGGAGATTTACCAGTGCTTGTGTGACGAGACGCGGTTGCGTCTGCTCCACCTGCTGCTGCGTGGGCCGCTCTGCGTGTGTCATTTGCAGAGCGTGCTGGGCGAGCCGCAGGTTAAGATTTCCAAGCACCTCGGCTATCTCAAGGCCCGCGGACTGGTCACCGCGCAACGTCAGGGCAACTGGGTGATCTACGCCCTCCCGCCCGAGGCGGAACGCGCGCCGGAGTTAGCCGCCAACCTGGCCTGCTTGCAGGACTGCGCGGCGGAAAGCGCCGTGTTTAAGCGCGACCTGACCAAGCTCGCCAAACAGGACCTCGAGTGCAGCCCGTTAGGCCGACTGCGTGGGCCGATTAAAAAACGTGGCTGCTCGTGTTAACCCATTTTGAAAAAGGAAAAATCATGAAAAAGACACGTATTGCTATCAATGGGTTCGGGCGCATCGGGCGTCTCACGTTTCGCGCGGCCGCTTTGTGGCCCGAGTTTGATTGGGTGCTCGTCAATGACCCCAAAGCCGATGCCGAGACCTGCGCGCATTTGTTAAACTTTGACTCGGTTCAGGGGCGTTGGGCGCAGGAAGCGATCGCCGAGGGCGACGGCTTTCGGGTCGGGGAAAACCGCGTGGTCTGCACCGCACACAGCAAGCCGGGTGACGTGGACTGGGCCGCCCACGGCATCGACGTGGTGCTGGAGTGCTCGGGAAAGTTTCGCACCCCGGAAGCCCTCGCGCCCTATTTTGACCGGGGAGTGGAGAAAGTCATCGTTGCCGCGCCGGTGAAAGGTGGCGACGCGCTTAACATCGTGATGGGCGTAAACGACGGCCTCTATGAGCCGGCCAAACACCGCCTGCTCACCGCCGCCTCCTGCACGACCAACTGCCTGGCGCCGGTGGTTAAAGTGATCCATGAGCAATTGGGCATTGAACACGGTGCGATCACCACGGTGCACGATGCGACCAACACGCAGACGATTATCGATGCGCCGCACAAAGACCTGCGCCGCGCCCGCGCCGCCGGCTTGTCGCTGATACCCACGACGACTGGTTCGGCCACCGCGATTGCGCTCATTTACCCCGAGCTGGCCGGTAAACTCAACGGCCACGCCGTGCGCGTGCCGCTGCTCACCGGCTCGCTCACCGACTGCGTTTTTCAGGTTAAACGCGACACCACCATCGAGGAGGTGAACTCGCTGCTCAAGGCGGCCAGCGAAACCGCGCCGCTGAAGGGTATCCTCGGTTTCGAGACGCGCCCGCTGGTGTCGATCGATTTCAAGGGTAACCCGGCATCGAGCACCATCGACGCGCTTTCCACGATGGTGGTGAACAAACGCATGGTAAAACTCTACGCCTGGTATGACAACGAGTGGGGTTACTCCAATCGCATGGCCGAGCTGGCGCGCAAAGTGGCGCTGAGTTTCTAACTACAGAAGCATGGCCGCAAAAAGGCGCAGACGACGCAAAAATGAAGGAGTCGGAACTAGCATCATTTGCGTCCCTTTGCGGCTAACTAGGACTGAATGAACTTAAGAAACTACATCCTCGTCACTGGGGCGTACTGGGGCTTCACGCTTACGGACGGGGCGCTGCGGATGCTGGTGCTGTTGCACTTTTTCCATCTGGGTTACTCGCCGGTGACGCTGGCCTTCCTGTTTCTGCTTTATGAGTTCTTCGGGATCGTGACCAACCTGCTGGGCGGCTGGATTGCGTCACGGCTGGGCTTAAAGGTTACCTTGGTCGCTGGGCTCGCGTTGCAGGTCGCCGCCCTAGGGTTGCTGGCGTTGCTCAATCCGGCGTGGTCGGAACTGACCTCGGTGGCGTGGGTGATGGCCTCGCAGGCGCTGTCCGGTATCGCCAAGGATCTCACCAAGATGAGCTCCAAGAGCGCGATCAAGGTGATGGTGCCGGCGGATGCAAAAGGGACTTTGTTTAAGTGGGTGGCTGTGCTCACCGGCTCGAAAAATGCGCTGAAAGGCGTCGGGTTTTTTATAGGCAGTTTTCTGTTGGCGACGGCGGGTTTTGCAGGGGCGTTATGGATCATGGCGGGGGTGCTTGCCGTGGTGTGGTTGGGTTCGTGGTGGTCGCTTCCGCCAGGAATGGGCAAGGCGAAGCGCAAGGTAGGATTTCGGGATCTGTTTTCGAAAAGCAGGGAAATCAACGTGCTGTGTGTGGCGCGGTTTTTCCTCTTCGGTGCGCGCGACATTTGGTTCGTGGTCGGCGTGCCGGTGTTTTTGCGCGGGGTACTGGGGTGGAGCTTTGAACAGGTCGGTGCGTTCATGGCGTTTTGGGTGATCGGCTACGGGATTGTGCAGGGCGCGGCGCCGGTGCTCTTGCGCGGGCGGGCTCCGGCGGGAGGGACGGCGGTGGGCATCGCGTTTGCGCTGGCCGCGGTGGCGGCGGCGATTCCGCTTGGGCTGGCTGCGGGGCTGCCGCCGGCAGGGGTGATTGTCGGCGGACTGTCCCTGTTTGGTGCGGTCTTTGCGCTCAACTCGGCGGTGCACTCGTATCTGATTTTGGATTATACCGATGGCGACAAGGTCGCGCTCAACGTGGGGTTTTACTACATGGCCAACGCGGGCGGACGGCTGGTGGGTTGCCTGTTGTCGGGGGTGCTTTACCAGGTCGCCGGGCTGGCGGGGTGCCTGTGGGGCACCTTTGCCTTTGCCGCAGTCACCGCCGGGGTGGCGTTCAAACTACCGGCCGAAGCACTGCATGCCGATAAACTGACACAAGCCCGGGTTGGGGCCGACAGCGGAGATTAACACTTTTTTTTGGCGAGGTGAATTCGCGCCGGTCCCTCCACGCGAGTTTTTGCGGAAGGGCGGGGCGCGGGTCGAATCTTTCGGGCTGTTCGTTCTGGGGCCTTCTTGTGAATACTGTGGGCTGTGAGCAACCTGACCCAACGACTTTCGTTTCTGGACCGCTGGCTGACGGCGTGGATTTTTGCCGCGATGGCGCTCGGCGTGGCCCTCGGGCGGTTCGCCCCGGCGCTGGCGGAAACGCTCACCGGCTGGAGCGTGGGCACCACCTCGGTGCCGATCGCGATCGGCCTGGTGCTGATGATGTATCCGCCGCTCGCCAAGGTGCGCTACGAGGAGCTGGCCGATGTGTTTCGCGACAAAAAGGTCCTCGGCCTCTCACTGGTGCAAAACTGGCTGGTTGGGCCGGTGTTGATGTTCGCCTTGGCGGTGATTTTCCTGCGCGACCAACCCGAGTATTTCGCAGGTCTGGTGCTGGTGGGCATCGCGCGCTGCATCGCCATGGTGATTGTCTGGAACGATCTTGCTGGCGGCAGCCGCGAGTATTGCGCCGGGCTGGTGGCGGCCAACGCGCTGTTTCAGGTGTTCGCCTTCGCACCGCTGGCCTGGCTGTTTTTGAAAGTGCTGCCACCGCTGGTTGGCGTTGATCTGGGCACGCTCGATCTGTCGGCCATCACCATCGGCAGTATGGCGCAAAGTGTGTTCATTTACCTGGGGATTCCGTTTCTGGCTGGCTGGCTCACGCGCTTCACGCTGCGGCGCGGCGGGGCGGAGCGGCAGGCCTGGTTTGACGAAAAGTTTCTGCCGGCGATCAGTCCGGTGACCCTCGGCGCTCTGCTGTTCACCATCGTGGTGATGTTCAGTTTACAGGGGAAGCAGGTGCTGGCGCGGCCGTTCGACGTGTTGCACATCGCGGTGCCGCTGGTGGTGTATTTTGCCATCATGTTCACGGTGACCTTTTGGCTGAGCGTGAAGGCGGGGGCGGATTACGCGAAAGCCGCAACGCTCGGTTTCAGTGCTTCGGGCAACAACTTTGAGTTGGCGATCGCGGTGGCGGTGGGTGTGTTTGGACTGACCTCGGGGGCGGCGTTCGCGGCGGTGGTGGGGCCTCTGGTTGAGGTTCCTGCCTTGATTGCGCTGGTGGCGGTGGCCCTGCGCTGGAAGCGCCGTGTAAGCAGTGGCGTTTCACTGCGCTAAGGTTGATCGGCACTGGGCTTGCGCTGGCGGTGGAGTCGCGAAATATCTGCCGTACGCATGCAACTTGATATCCCTTCTGGTGAATTCGCCGGCTTTATCTTCGATCTCGATGGCACACTCATCGACACCATGCCGCTGCACTATCGGGCTTGGGACGCCGCCCTCCATGTGCACGGGTTAACCGAGACGTTGAATGAGGACCTGTTTTATTCCTTCGGCGGGGTTCCCACGGTGCGGGTGGCTGAGCTGATCGGGGCTCATTACGGACTCAAGTTGGATCCAGTGCAGGTTGAGCACACCAAGGAGCGGATGTTTTTGGAGCGGTTGACCAAGGTTGAGCACATAGTCCCGGTGGTGTCGTTTGCCCGGCGTATGGCGCTTACTCATCCGGTGTCGATTGCTACTGGCGGCATGCCCGAAATCGCCGGACCGGCGATCCGGGCGGCTGGGTTGACCGAGCTGTTTAAAATCGTGGTCACGCCGCAAGACGTAGCGCCGGGACGGGGTAAGCCGGCGCCGGATATGTTTTTACTGGCCGCGCAGAAGATGGGCGTGCCGGCGGCGCAGTGCCTGGTGTTTGAGGATGCCGAGCCGGGTATCCGCGCGGCGCTGGCGGCGGGCATGCAGGTGGTCCGTGTGCCAAGCCGCGTGGTGTGACAAAAGGCTTTTGCCCGATGGCGGGATCGGCTTGGCTGTGCGCTTCATGAAGCTGGAAACCCTCGTTAATCCCTCCGTCCTCACACAGCCGGTCTATGAACCGGGTAAACCGATCGAGGATGTGGCACGCGAACTCGGGCTCGCCCCGGCGACGATCATCAAGCTGGCTTCGAACGAAAACCCATTCGGCCCCTCGCCTTTGGGCAAAGCGGCGGCGCTGCGGGCGATCGAGCAAAGTGAACTCTATCCGGACGGCGGTTGCGTGGCGTTGCGCACAAAGCTGGCGAAGATTTATGGTTTCGAGCCCAACCAATTCGTGATCGGTAACGGTTCCAACGAGCTGATTGAGTTGCTCGGGCATGTGTTTTTGCAGCCAGGCGACGAGGTGGTTATGGGCAAGCCGTCGTTTGCCGTTTATAAATTGGTCACCCTGCTTTTCGGTGCGAAGCCGGTGGAAGTTCCGCTGGTTAACCATACCCACGATCTGGCGGCGCTGGCTGCGGCGGTGACCCCGCGCACCAAGCTGGTGTTTGTGCCCAGCCCGAACAACCCGATGGGAACGGCCAACACTGAGGCGGAATTGCTGGCGTTCGCGCGCGCCCTGCCCGAGCACGTGGTGTTTGTTTTCGATGAGGCCTATGCGGAGTATTTGGACAACCCTCCTGACCTGCGCGCACTCATCCGCGAAGGCCGTAAGGTGGTGTGCCTGCGCACCTTTTCCAAAATCTACGGGCTGGCCTCGTTGCGGGTTGGGTTTGGCTACGCGGCGCCGGAGTTGGCGGCGCTGCTCAATCGGGTGCGGCAGCCGTTTAATGTGAATGCGATCGGCCAAGCGGCGGCTTTGGCAGCGCTCGACGACCATGCATTTATCCAAAAATGCACCCGCGAAAATCGCCTGGGACTGGCGCGGCTGGAGAGCGGGTTCAACGCCCTCGGGCTGGAGATCGTGCCGAGTGTGGCGAACTTTTTACTGGTAAAGGTGGGCGACGGGGCGCGGGTGTTTATTGAGCTACAAAAACGCGGGGTGATCGTGCGGCCGATGCGTCCTTACGGCATGCCGGAGTGGTTGCGCGTAACCGTGGGCACGTCGGCTCAAAACGAGCGGCTGCTGTCGACCTTGGCCGCTGTTTTAGGCGGCTGAGCCCGAGCGCGGGGGAGGATCGAGAGTCCTAGGAAGGGGCGCCCCGTTGCCCCTTCCCGTTAACCGCTCACGAGGTCGGCAAGGTCACCGTGAGCGCGGCGCGTAAGTCTTGAAGCAGGCCGGTGCGCTCGGGCGAGAACAGGAACAGGTCGCTGCCTAACTCGGCGAAGGCGGCAGTTAGCACGGCTTGCGAGGGCTTGCGCATGGTGAGGAGCTTGCGGACGTTGGCGGCAAGCGGGGCGGAGTTTTTTAACTCGAGATCCAGCTGCACTAAGCTGGTCAGGGCGGCCTGATTGAGCGCGTCGGCCTGCACGGCTTGCTCGAGCACCTTGCGCGCCTGAGCTTTGGCACCGACGGACAGCAAACGCTTTGAAACGGCGATGAGGTTGTCGGCGCGTACGTTGTCCTGCTTGAGGAAGTTGTTGAGGAAAAGTTGTCCAGCCTCGGCATCGCCCAGCCCGTAGTGGGCGATGGATTGCAGGCCGTTAAACACGGCGTAGAAGCGTTTAGCCCATTCAGGGTTTTCCTTTAACAGGTCGCGGACCAACTCGAGTGCGCTCTGGTATTGTTTGGCCACGATGCACGCCTCCACGGTCATCAGGGCGGCACCGTCCCAATTCAGGTTGTTGGCTTTAGTGTGGTCGTAAATACGGCGGGCGAGCTGGGTATTGCCGGTGT
>JBILJE010000120.1:0-8747 GCA_044377395.1 Rariglobus sp.
AGGGCGTTAGGCCCCGCGAGAGTAGGTTGTTGCCAGGTTTATGCCCCGTAGATTGCGAAAGCAGTTTACGGGGCTTCTTCGTTTTTGGACCTAGCCAGTGAGCGTGCTCGGGTGCTCACCGCGCTTCGTATGTTCCGTCTGCACGTTTTACGATCAGGCGTTTCAACTCCAACATCATCAGGGACGCCGACAGTTGCCCAATCGGTTGTCCTGTTTGCGTGCTTACCTGGTCCATGCTGATTATAGCCCCGCCAGAAAAACACCCGTACACCAGCCGCTCATCGGGAGTGAGGTTCGATGCCGCCAGCGCGGTTCCTCCGTTTGTTTTTTCCGGAATCGCCGCAGGACGTAGGCCATCCAGGTAGTTGAACTCGGTGAGAATATCATCCACACAGGTGAGCAGCGTAGCCCCATCGCGAATGAGTTGATGGCATCCCGCACTGGAGGGTTGGTCGATCCGCCCAGGAACTGCGAAAAGTAATCGTCCCTGTTCGCCTGCAAACCTCGCGGTGATCATGGCTCCGCCACTTGCGCCGCTTTCCACCACGACCACCGCGTCGCTCATTCCTGAAACAATGCGATTACGCATAGCAAACGACTGCTTGTCGGCGCGGCGCGTAAAGGGGAATTCCGATAACAACGCCCCGGTCTCCGCTATTTGCCGATAGAGCCCCAAGTTTTCTGCCGGGTAGATGATGTCGATTCCGTTTCCCAATACGGCAACAGTCCTACCTCCAACGGATAACGCGCCTTCGTGGGCCGCCGTGTCGATGCCGCGCGCCAATCCGCTCACCACGCAAAATCCCTGGTTGGCCAGTTCCGCTCCGAGCTTTTTTGCCACGCTTTGACCGTAGAGCGTGGTGCGGCGGCTGCCAACGATGGCCACATTGGGCTTGTTAAAGGCGTAATCGCCTTTTCGATACAAGCCTATGGGCGCACTGTCGATTTCAAGAAGTCGAGTCGGGTAGGCGGTGTCGCACGAGGTAATGAAACTCGTTGCCGTCAGGTTCATGCGCTCCTCCTCGCGGGCCAAATCGAAGTGATTGCGCCAACCGCCAATGGTTGCACTGATCACCGGCCCAACACCCTGAATTTCTTCGAGTCGACGCGAACCGATCGTGAACACCTCTCGCGGATCGGATCCCAATTCGGATAAAATTCGGTTGAGTGTTATAGGTCCAATGTTGGGAAGTGCGTTAAGCACGATAAGTGCCTGTTTTTTAGTTAGTTCTGTGCTGGTCATTGAGTTAATTTTTTGCGGAGTTCGGCTTCATCCAGGATCTCGATACCGAGCGAACGGGCTTCCGCTAACTTGGCGCCGGGTTCCTCACCCGTAACGACAAAGTGGGTACGTCGGCTTACAGCGTCAGCGACATGGCCGCCAGACGCCTCGATACGTTGCTTCGCTTCGGCCCGGGTCCAATTTGGTAATGCGCCAGTAATGACCACCGTTTTACCTGATAACGGCCCGCTGTGTTGGCGCGGCTCCGCTGTTTTAGGGCAGATTCCCAACGACGTGAGTTCGTCGATGAGCGTGCAATTATGCTGCTGGCTGAAAAAGGCTGCCAGGGGTGTCGATCGCAGTAAATCAGGTTTGCTCAGCTCAGTTCTGTTAGCAGCTGACCACGGGGCCAAATGGGTGAAGCCTGCCACCCACGCCTTCGCTGCGGCTCGTCCAACACCGGGGATGCTGAGGCCATAGATCAACCGTGGCAGTCGAATGGTTTTACTTTGCTCGATTTGCTCCAGGAGTTTCATCGCGACCGGTTCCGAAACACCGCAAGTTTTCACCAGATCATCCGTCCGCAGCCGGTAAAGATCGGCGATGGTTTTTAATTTTTCCCCGTCCACCAATGCTGCAATGAGAACAGGCCCCAGGCCCTTGATGCCTGCGGCCTCGGTCGACACGTAGTGCTCAATGCGCCGTTTCACTTGGCCGGAACACTCGTGATTGACACAGCGTGTCGTCGCTTCGCCTTCGTTGCGCACCAACTTTCCTTCGCACGCTGGGCAGCTTTGCGGGAATTCAAACGGTGTCATTGCGGATGTTCGCCGGCTGACATCAGGGCCCACGACCACGGGTATGATTTCACCGGCTTTTTCGACGAAAACCCAATCATCTAGCCGCAGATCCCGGCGGGTAATCGCATCGGCATTATATAACGAGGCGCGTTCAATCGTGGTGCCGCCAATGACCACTGACTCCAATTCTGCCACCGGGGTGATGATCCCTGTTCGTCCTACCTGTAGCGTAATTGCCTTCAGGCAGGTGGAAACGCGTTCAGGAGGAAATTTGTAGGCGATGGCCCACCGCGGTGCCTCGGCACTGGCACCTAGCGCCTCCTGTACCGCGCAGTCGTCGGCTTTTACCACTGCCCCATCGGTCGGAAATCCAAGTCTGGCGCGTTGCCGTCCAAGTCGAGTCACTGCGGCCCAGACTTCATCGGGCGTTTGGGCTGTTTTAACGGATGCGACTCCGGGTAAATGCCAATCGCTCACCAGCGCGTGTAACGCCTGCTGTGTGGTGGGTTTTGCTGGCGAGCCTTCCCACGCGCCCAGTCCGTAAAACACGATGCGCAGGTGCCGCCTGGCCGCCTCCTTGGGGGCATGTAATTTGAGGGTTCCGGCCGCAAGATTGCGCGGGTGGGTGAAGACGGGTTCGCCTGCCTCTTCGCGCTCAACGTTGAGCCGCTCAAACTCCGCGTAATCGATAAATACCTCGCCTCGCAGCTCCACCACCTGCGGGTATCCGCTTGTCAATGACCGGGCCAAGCCGGGGATGGTGCGCACGTTTTCGGTCACATCGTCACCTTGTAGCCCATCGCCTCGCGTGACCGCCCGAACCAGTCGTCCGTTTTCGTAGGTTACACTGATGGCCAGACCGTCAAATTTAGGCTCTATAAGCCAGTTGAGTTTGCTGCTTCCGGTGTGTTGTTCGACCCGGTGGATAAACGCCCGCATTTCGGCTTCGGTGTACGCTTTTTCCAAGCTGAGCATCGGTTGTCGATGGGCCGTGGACGGGAACTTGCCGCTGCGGTCATCGCCCACGGATGGTACGGATTCCAATTCGGAAACACCTGATCCCGCGTTGGCTGGAAGGTACTCCAGTTGGCGTAGCTCTTGTTTAAGCGAGTCGTAGGCGGAGTCGCTGATCTCAGGCGCGTTTTTCTTGAAATACAGTTCGTCGTGACGGGCGATCTCGGCACGTAGCCAGATGAGGCGAGCGTTGGCAGGAGCGGATTGCTGTGTGGGCGTGGAGTGGTTCGGGGCCGCTTTGGAGTGCTGAGCGTGAGCGGGGCCTGCGAGATAGATAACAAGGCCCAGGGCGGCGGCGGTTACGCGGAAGTTTTTAAGCCAAGTGATTAGCGAGGGGGGCGTGAGCATAGAAGCGGGGACTCGCCCCGCCCCTCCTCAGACAGCGTCCGCCGTTACGGTATCGCCAAAACCTTTAGATCCGCAAAACCGACGGAAGAAAATCGAGCAACTGGGTGACGTTGACCGCCACTTGGCCGTGCGTCTGGGCGAGGGCGTCGGCGGCCAGCCCATGCCAGACGGTGCCCCGGCAAGCCGCGCCGGTTTCATCATCGGGAGTTTGGGCCAGGAGTCCGGCGGTAAGGCCGGCCAGCAGGTCGCCGCTACCGCCGCGAGCGAGAACCGGTCCGCCGTAGAAACTGTGGAAGGTCTTCGTGCCAGCGAACACCCGGGTGATGGGACCTTTTTGCACAACCACCATTGCGGGTGTGAGCACCCCGGCGATACGCGCGTATTCGCCGGCATGGGGCGTGAGGATTCGTGCCACCGTACCCGCCGCCACGATGTCGGGCTGGAGAGCGTCGGCATCGATCACCACCGGTACGGGTGATTGAGTCACGATGTCTTTGGCCAAGGCGAGGGTCTCGCGTTCGCGGCCAAGTCCGGGGCCGATGAGGAGCGCGGTGGCGCGGGAGACTTTCTCGCGTAACAGGTGGGTTCCTTCCAAGGCCAAGCTGCCGTCGGGCGTCTCGGGCCAACCAACCCACATCGCCTCGGGCGCGCGCGCGGCAAAGGCCGGCGCGAGGGATTCGGGCACAAAGGCGGTGACCAAGCCGACGCCACTTCGCAAGGCGGACAGTACGCTCATCAAAATCGCACCCGGATAGTAGCGTGAGCCGCCTACAATTAAAAGGTGCCCGTAGCTGCGTTTGTCGGTGTCCGAGCGACGCAGTCGCCGCAGTGGTTCGAGCACGGCTGGGGTGAGCACCCGGTGCGGGAACGTGTCCTGAGTGTGACCTAATAGGTGACACTTTGGATCGAGCACGGTAGGCGGTGAGTTGGAAAAACCGAGGTCGAGATAGCGGATTCGACCGGCGCGGGGCAGGGTGAGGAGCGGGTTTTTAACGATGCCTGTGGCGTAAGTGAAATCCGCTTGGAATGCCTCGGGGGCTTCGAGGCCGCTGGGCAGGTCCACTGCGGCGCGCAGGCGCACATCGAGGGCGTTGACCGCCGCCAGGACGGTGGCGACCGCCTGAGGCAGCGGCGGGCGAAATTGATAACCAAATACGCCGTCGAGCACCACGTCGTACGCCCCGGCAAGCGGCTGGCTGGCCCGCATGAGCTTGGCCATAGGCGCCAGGTCGCGCCAGGCACGTTGGGCAAGCGGGCGTAGCGTCCTTTCGCCGAAGACAAACAGCACCTCGATCCGCGTCTGCGCCTGCAGTTCCTGCAGGCGCCGCGCGGCGATGAGGGCGTCACCGGCATTGTGGCCTTTGCCGGCCAGAACCAAGATGCGCGCAGTGGCGGGGAAGTCGCCGAGTTCACGGAAATCGGTTAACACCGCCTCAGCCACCGCTCGGCCTGCTTGCTGCATCGCAGCCCATTCGCGGGCTTCGTCGCCGGCGAACCAAGCGGATTCAAAGTCCTGCGACTCGGCGCAACTGAGGATCGGGGGCGCCGCGTTCATGGGCTGAATCTACACCGCACGAACGATTGCCGCCACCGCCATTGCAGCAGTGTCGGTGTGCGAGAGTGTTAGGATCACCTGGGTGCCGCCGACGTGTTTGAGCAGCGCCTCGCCCTGTTTGTCGAGGCGGACCAGGGGCTCGTGGCGCAGGCCGTGGTAAACCGAAATGGATTTCCATCCCAGCTCCGCGCCGATCCCAGTGGTGAACGCTTTGGAAACCGCTTCC
This sequence comes from Rariglobus sp., assembly GCA_044377395.1. GTDB lineage: Bacteria > Verrucomicrobiota > Verrucomicrobiia > Opitutales > Opitutaceae > Rariglobus. The sequence continues at coordinate 5,166 of JBILJE010000120.1, forward strand.
TTGGCCGCAAAGCGGGCGGCGAAGTGTTTGTGCGGATGCTTCATGCCGAGGCAGTAGGCAAGTTCCTCGTCGGTGAAGACACGGTCGAGAAAACGGTCGCCTTGGCGTTCAATCACGCTGCGAATGCGATCGATGTCGATCAGGTCGGAGCCAAGGCCGAGAAGAATGCCGCCGGGGGGAAGTTGGAGGTTCATCGGAGTTTTTGCCCACGGAACACACGGAATACACGGAAGAATCTGATATAGTCTAATTCGGGATTTTCGTGTGTTCCGTGGGCAATAAATCAGGGGTTCATGAGTTGCTTCATCTCGCGCACCGCGGCTTCGATGCCGGTGGTGAGAGCGCGGCTGATGATCGTGTGGCCGATGTTGAGTTCGTGAACGTGGGGCAGGGTGCGGATTTCGGCCACGTTGTTGTAATTGATGCCGTGGCCGGCGTTCACTACGAGTCCGGCGGCGTGAGCACGGACTGCTCCCTGTTGGAGGCGGGCGAACTCGGTGGCTCGGCCGTCTGTGAGCCAGGCGTTGGCCCACGATCCGGTGTGCAGTTCGATCCACGGTGCACCCAGTTCGGCACTGAGTTCGATCTGCGCTGGTTCGGCGTCAATGAAGAGACTGGTAATGATGCCGGCGGCGTTCATCGCCTCGATGCAGGCTTTAACCTGCGAACGGCGCGCGACCACATCGAGACCGCCTTCAGTGGAGATCTCCTCGCGGCTTTCGGGGACCACGCACACCGAGTGGGGCCGTAATTTGAGGGCGAAGTCGATCATCGCCGGGGTGCATGCCAACTCTAGGTTGATGCGCGTGGTGGCCACTTCCTTGAGTCGCCAGACGTCGTGCTCTTGGATGTGTCGGCGATCCTCGCGCAAGTGAATGGTGATGCCGTCGGCACCAGCGCGTTCCGACAAAACAGCGAGAGCAACGGGGTCCGGTTCAGCCGGGCCCGCGACGGTTAGATCGTAGCCGCGATAACGGGCCTGACGAACGGTCGCACAGTGGTCGATATTAACGCCGAGAAGAATCATGGTTTACAAAGAGGGCAGAGGGTTAACCACGAAAAGCGCGAAAGACACCAAAAAGTAAGCGGGACCGATGCCTAAATTCGGCCCGTGATGTTGGTTCAGATCGTCAGCCAGTGAACGCCAACGGTCGGGGGCCCGTTGCTGTTAACTGGCTGACGCTGGTTCAGTTCGCCTTACTGCGTACGCCGGTGTCGGAACCCAGCAGCGAGTAGCGCCACGCCCGCAAGCACGGCCACGCCGAAACCAATCCCACGCTGTTGAGCCGGCCGGACTTCAAGGCCAAGTATCAGTGGGGCACCGCCATCAACTTGCAGGCTGCGCGTAAAGGTCAGTACGCGCCCCTTTTCCGCCAGCGTCACGTCAAGCGCGGCCGGCGCGGCTTCGTTGGCGAGCTGCTGATCGACGATGCGTCCAGCTATGCCGCGTAAGGCGCTGTTTTCATCCGCCGTATTTCCTAGCAGCAACTGGTCTGCCTGTTTGGGATCGTAGTTGAGCTGCCCTTGCAGGAATGGATTCAAGTTCGCCGCCTGTTCGAGCTGGGCGTTTCTCACCACCTCGGTGCCCTTATTGTCGAGGTACAACTTCTGGCGGCGGGTGTTTAGGCCGAGTACGGCTTGCTGAGTTTTAAGGGCGCGCAATTGCACCCGCGCATCCTCGTTGGTCGCCTGGTCGAGCACGTTTGCCTTGGCCGCGCGACTGAGCGCCTCTCCGGCTTGTTGCTGTTGGCCTTGCTGGATCAATACATTTGCCTCGGCGATGAAGTCGGTGGCTTGCTTCGCCTCCGCTACCCGCTTGGAGACGACCAGCGACTGGTAATCCCCCAGACCGAAACTCCCCTCGTGCCGTTCTTCCCTTAAGCGCAGTCCGCCAGTGTAATCCGCCAGTTCGTATCCCGCCGGGAGCACCACCCGCCATGACACGTTTTCCAGCGGCACGTTTACACCCGGCCCGCGCAGAGCAATGCGCCCGTCGGTCGTGGTGGTGACCGCATATACGAGGCGCACGGCCGCCGTACGATCGGCCGAACTGTTCGGCGTGACGTAAAACAGGTACTCATCGCCCTCGCGCACCACTGCCACACTCTCGCGATTGACGAAGGTGTTAAACAACTGCGCCCCTTCAGGCAGACGGATACGCAGCGTGCTTTTTTCCAAAACCTCGACGCGCAATTGCACCGCGGTGAGGAATGGCCCCATCGGCGAAAAGACAGTGGTCAACTCGCCGCCGGTCACGCGTAATTTGAGTGCGTCGGCCACCTCGTGTCGACGCGCGGCCACCGCCAGCGGCGCCTCGGGTTCTGCCACGCGAAACACCAGGACCGGAACGCTGCGGTCGCCGCGATCCTGTAATTGGGCCGGCACCGCAGCCCAGTCGATGCGCTGCCAGCCGCGCGGTGTTTCGGCTGCCTCCAACTCCAGTCGCCCGCCCGCCCTCACCGCGACGAACAGGTTCACTTGTCGCACCGCTTCAAATACCGGCGTAGCCACGGGGTCTTTGCCCTGCACCTGCGCGGTCGCGCCCTGGAACTCGATTTGCACGTCCGTCTCGCCGACGATGCCCCGTTGGAACCGAATCTCCCAGCGGCCAGGCGCCCCGGGCAGCGCCACGAAATCGCTCACCGCCGGTCCGGTTGCCCGCACCGTGCGGATCTGCTCGGCCCCCATCCCGGGCAGCCGTAGCCGTAGTATTTTAACAGCCGCATTTTCCACTTTATAGCGCAGCGCGATCCGGGTGAGTGTTTGGCCTTCGCGCGCCGTTACCTCCTGCAACGCCTGCACCGTTACCCACGGTTCTAGCGCCTCGATGCCAACCGCCAGCGACCAGTCGGCCTGCAACAAGCGGAACGCCAGTGCACCCGGGCGGGTATTGCCCACAGAGCGCGGGTCGAGCGGCGAGGCGTTCACTCGCGCCATCGCTTGCAACCGCAGTCCTTTCTCCGGCACGAGTTGCAACTCGCCGGTTTGTCGGGTCGCCTCACGTAACGTCACGCGGGGCACCGGCCAGCTCGCCTGTGCCGCCGGAGCCGGGCCGGCTAGAGTGATCGCGAAGGCCTGTTCGCCTATCGTACGCCCATTTAAATGCAGAGTCACAATACGCCGACCACCTTCGGTTGCCTCGGTCCAGTGGCTGAGCGCCGGTCCGGTCAACGACTCCACTTCCAGCCCCTCCGGTAAAGCAAAACTCAGCTTGAATAAGCCCACGCGGGTGATCGACACGGTCAGGTCCGTCGCCAGCACCAACCGGTCGCTGCCGATGGAAAAAACCTGCCGGGTAACCACCCGCACTTCGGGCTCCACCGGGGCCACGCGCAAAGCCAGGGCACCGCCCGCCGCACCGTAGCGGTAGACGTTTTGCAGTCCCGCCAGTGGCTGCTTGTCGCGTCCGCGCGGGATCAGGTTGGCGTCAAAATCTCCGCCGCTCACCAGCGACAATCCTTCGGCTTTGACCGCTTCCGGCTGGGCGTCGCCGCCAAAGCCCAGCGCCACCATGCCCACTTCGCCGGCCGTTCCGAGGACGCGCACCGGGCGGACCGCGAGTTCGTAGGGTAGGGCGGCTGT
>JBILJE010000121.1:0-8724 GCA_044377395.1 Rariglobus sp.
ATACGCGCAAAGTGATGCTACGCTCGGCGATGACGATGAGTCCGGACAGTGGCGGGGTGTTTCACGTACTGGCCCGGCATTGCCAACTGGGCTTCGGCAGTTTTGGCGATGGCCACCAATACGTCTCGTGGATTCACGAGCACGATTTCGTGAGCGCGGTGAAGTTCCTGATTGAGCGCGAAGATCTCGCCGAGGCGATCAATCTGGCTGCGCCCGATCCACGGCCATTCCGTGATTTTCTCGCTGAACTGCGTCGCCCGTTAGGCCTTCGATGGGCGATTCCCCTCCCAGTCTGGATGCTCGAGATCGGCACGTTCTTCCTCCGCACCGAAACCGAACTCATTTTGAAAAGCCGCCGCGTGGTGCCGACTCGCCTAGTCGAAAGCGGGTTCATCTTCCGCTATCCCAGCTGGCAAGCCGCCGCGATCGAGCTGGTCGAACGCTTGCGCTCACCTAACAACTCACACCCCTCGAACGACCATGAGCACCCATAAACGAATGCAGCAGGTGGACGGACAGACAAACCCGTGCGAAGGAGCCGTGTATTGGAAGGCGAGCAAATCACTTTGGTACACAGCCATCGTTCTTGCGTCGATCTCGCTAGCTCCGTTGACAATCACGCCGGGGGCAGTGGCCGTATGTTTCGTCCTGACGGTAACGACACTCTGCCTGGGTCACACGCTTGGTATGCATCGCCGACTGATTCATGAGAGCTACCAATGCCCGCTTTGGCTGGAATACGGTTTCGTTTACCTCGGCGTGCTCGTCGGCATCGCCGGGCCCTTTCGCATCATTTACATGCACGACATCCGCGATTGGTCACAGCGTTTCCCATCGTGCCACTCGTTTTTCATCCACACAAACGGATGGCGGAAGGATTTTTATCAACAGATGCATTGTGACATCAGGCTGACACATCCGCCGCGCTTCGAAATCGAAGACCGCGTGAAGAACGATCGGTTTTATGGCTTTCTGCAAAAGACTTGGATGCTCCAACAACTGCCGCTCGCGGCTGGGCTCTATTGGCTCGGAGGTTGGAGCTGGGTGGTCTGGGGTAGCGGGGTGCGGCTAGTCCTTTCGCTTACCGGCCACTGGCTCGTCGGCTATCTCGCGCATAATCGCGGTCGCAAACGCTGGCACATTGAAGGCGCAGCCGTACAGGGTTTCAACGTCCGCGGTTTCGCGCTCCTCACAATGGGTGAGAGCTGGCACAACAACCATCATGCCTATCCCGAATCAGCCCGACTCGGCATTAAGCCTGGCGAACTCGACCTCGGCTGGCTGGTGTTAAGTGTACTCCAACGAGTCGGTTTCGTCTGGAACGTCGTCACGCCCGAAAAACTTCCCGAACGCAAAGAACGCATTGAACTGGCCCCGAGCCAAGCACAGCCCAATGGGAACAGCACGGCCCAACCTACCGCGCGCCCGAACACCCCTGCCCCCCCCCTCATGTCGAACTACAATCCTCGCACGTTCATCGCCCTGGGCCTCCTGCGCTCCATTTCGGCCGCTCTACTCCACCGGTTTTTCCCTCCGCATCAGGGAATTCCGTGAATCCCTGTAAGCGGCGCGCGGGAAATTCAGCTTCCTATCCGTAATCCCGTTTCTTATCAGTGACCCCGATTGCGCCCCATTCGTTTTTTTCATCTGCTCACTCTCGCTTCACCTGTTTCGCTTCATCCTTTCCCATGATCATTACCCGTCGTCGTATCATTATCGGCCTGAGTGCACTTGCTCTGGTTGCACCACTATTCACCGCTTCGGGCTGCAAACCCAAGGCTCAAAGCACGCCTACGCCGTTCACCGCGCAGCTCACTGAGCTCGAAGGCATGCAGGCGGTTTTCACCCTGCGTCACCCCAAGCAGATCCTTGGCGATCTTGATAAACTCATGACTGAGGTGCCGGAAACGTCCCTGCTGCGTATGTTTATGGGGTCGCTCAGTCCCTACGGTTACCCTGAGTTCTCAGAGCTCGTCGCAGGTTCCAATATCGGCGTCGCCTTGCTCGAAGCACCCTTGGCAGACTGGGAAGCGGGTAAACTTACGGTCGTCGGGTTCGCGCAACTCAAAGAAGGCGGCAAAATCTGGACTGCTTTAACCCAAAAAGGACTCGTCCTGCAACAACGCGGCGCATGGACTTGGATCGCCCAAGACGCCGCCAGCTTCGACTTAGTCAAAGCTCCGGCTGCGCTGACCGATTTCATCGCGCGCCCTCAGACAGAAGAACTGCGCACCTGGGCTCGCCTCTCGCCGACCATGCTCAAGCCGCTGCACGACAAGTTATTTCCCTTGATCGCCGAGAAGTTAACCGCACGGCCCGCCGATGAGCAGAAAGCCCTGCTCGCCTACGCCGAAATTGCGTGGGGGTATTTTGCCCAACTCCACTCCGGCAGCAGTGCGCTCGACGTCAACGAGCACGGTATCGCCCTCAAAGGCACCTACCAGTTTCTCCCCGAAACCGCACTGGGTACGCTGCTACGTTATCCCTCTGCTCCCGTGGCGCCGATCACCCAAGCGTTGTCCGCCGACGGGCTGGTGCACATGGTCTTCCGCAGCAACCCCCACGCTCAAAGCGTTTTTATAAACGGCGTGCTGGATGCGCTCATCGCGGTGGATTACCCGCCCTTTGCCGAATCGCTCAAGCAGACCAAAGCGAGTTACCTCATTTTCGCGCAACACAGTGATGGCAGTGCGGCCATAGATATGGACATGGCAATGCCCGTGGGCAATCAGCCGCCGGTGATCAAAATGGTGGGACTGGCTTCGGGTGATTTCACCGCCGAACAGGCCAGCGCTTACTATCGTGGCAACACGGCCGGCACCGAGAAGTTAACCAATGCGATATTCGCTACCGCCAAGACGTTTGCTCCGGCCATGCCCCTGCCGGAAATGCGCTCCGAGTTGAAGGAAAACGTGCTCACGATCGACGGTACTCGCTTCAGTTCAATCGTCACGAAGACGTCAACCGCAGGCGCTGAGCAAACGACCACCGTTCTCTACGGTGTAGTCGACGGCACCATCGTCTATGCGATGGATGAAACCAGCCTGCGTGCCAAACTACCTGCATTGCGTGCGGGTAAGCCGGTGCCGAGTGCGACCCCGCTCATACCGCAAGGCGACGAGCAGGCGCTGATGACCGTACAAGGTGAACGCGTCGTACAACTGGTCGCCGACGCGGCTCAAATCGACGCAGCTGACGCCGACATTGCCGCACAACTCACCACGTTAAAATCCGGTTACACTGCGGCAGGGCCGGTGCGGATTGTACTCTCAGCGAGCCAAGCGCAATGCACGATGACGCTGACGATTCCGTACAAGTTCATCGCGCAAAGCGTCAAACTCGGCCAATTCGCGCAAGCCAACGCCAAGAAACCAGCCAAAAAGTAAGCTGATACGCGGGTCCTATCAGGATGAACCGTTCCTGCATTTTCAGCTCCCATTCGAGCTGAAAACCCGCGACAGCATCATGCTCGCCGAACACCAGCAACCCATCAGGAACCTTCATCCCCATAAACCCGACCACGCCTAATCCGACCTTCGCGCTCCACGCCGGTCAGCTCAACGTGCCGAAGGAGAAAACCACCTCATCGTGGTTTCGATCCTCTCCATCATCGTCTGGCTACTGCTGGTGATCAGCGGCGTGGACATCCTTTATGCCGGGCTGTTTGCCCTGCTGGGATGGATGAGCAATGGTCTGCTCACGGCCCACCTGCGCTCGGAAGCGCTCAGGGTCAACCAGCACCAATTACCCGAGCTCCACGCCACTTTCGAAAAAGTTTGGACAAAGCGCTCGGCGGACGGGGCCCGCTACCTAGTTTATTGGTTATCTGATGCACGCCGACTGATGGGGCCCCCACCCCGGCGGGTGACCGGTGTCTCGGAGGCGAGGAGCACCGAGGGCTGGACGGGACGCAGGTGCGTGACTGCAGTCGCGGTAAAGTTGACCGGATCGGTCTTAATCCCCGTGTTGGCGCGGTTGTTCGTCGTGCTCGCCATGGCCGGAGTGGCAATCGCAACGACCAAGGCTTGGGCCGACCAAGGCTTCCGGGCACCTGATGAATCCGCGAGCGCCGCCGCTGGGATTGAGGCGTCTGAGGATTTCAGTCGGTTGGGATCCATCCCTGCCAAACGTAAAACTGCTCAACTAAAAAACACCCGACCACCCCCGCCAAATTGACGTTTTAACACAATAAATGCAACTAAGCCAAAAAACTGAATCCGTGCCTGAAATCGACAACCCTCTAGAAAAACACGAGGCGGAAATAGACATGGCCACCCACTACCAACAACCCAACCAGGCAAAAAAAAAACACGAAACCAAAACAATGCATAACACTATTGCACATGTACTTAATCACCACAAAACAAGACCCACCACGACGCATTACGTTTCTAGAAATCAAACCTACGCCCTGCCGACACCCCCAATTCAGGCCTATCCAACCGCAAGGCACTTGCGTCAAAACCCACCCACAAACAACCCCAGTCGAAAACAAAAAGATGTTTTTATAATAAAATAATTGACCCGTGATTAACCGTCGGCAGGATTCCGCTCATGCCCCTCGCCGAGTCCCCTGCCGCCCCGCAGTTGGCCGCCTTCGACCTCGATGCGTTCCATCGTCGCATGAACAGCAGCCGCCACATCGAGCTCCTGCTGGGACAAGTGCCCGACGTGAACTATTTCGCCAAGGATGAGCTGGGGCGATTCGTTCAAGCCGATCCAGGCTTCGTGGCGATGTTGGGCGCAACCAAGGCAGAAGACGTGTTGGGCCGTACGGACGCCGACTTCTTCCCTCCGGAGTTCACCGCGCGCTTCGTCGCCGACGACCAAGCCGTCATGAAGACCGGCGAGCCGCTGTGCCAGCAACTCGAACCGGTGCCGCGCCCGGACCGCACCTTTGAATGGCGCACCGTTACCAAAGTACCCCTGCGCGACCTCGACGGCCGCGTGATCGGGGTGGCCGGCGTCACCTGCCGCGTTCATGGCGAAAACACGTCCTGCCACCCCGGCATTTTCTCGATCCTCGAACACATTGGCACACACTACGGGCAAAGCCTGACCATGCAGGACTTCTCCAAATTGGCCAACCTGTCACCGAGCACCATTGAGCGACACTTCGACCAAACCTTCAAAACCTCGCCGCTGCGGTACCTAAACAGCGTGCGGCTGCGCGCCGCCCGCCACCTGCTCCTGACCACCGAGGATGCCGTGGGAGAAATCGCGGCTGCCTGCGGCTTTTGCGACCAGAGCCACATGACCGCCCTGTTTTCCCAAAATTTCGGCACCACCCCCCGCCGCTACCGCACCGCACACCGGCGCGAACGTTAACCCCAAGTCATTCAGTTTCCTGCCCCTGTGCCGATTAACTCCTCCAACCCCACATGAACCGCCGCGCTTTCGTTAAACTCCTCGCCACCGCCGCACCCGCCGCCTTGGTTTTCCCCCAAATCGTCCGAGCCGAAACCCTGGGCCTCGGCGGCGGCATCGCCCCGTCCAACCGCCTTAACTTCGGCCTGATCGGCGCCGGCGGCCAGGGCCTCGGCGTCGCCACCGGATTTATGAACACTGCGGCGGCGCAACTGGTCGCGGTGGCCGACGTGGACGCGGACCATCGCAAGGAAGCCAAGGAGCGCTCAGATAAGCTCAACGCCGACCGCATGGCCAAGGGCGACTACAAGGGCTGCGACACCTACATCGATTACCTCGAGTTGCTCGCCCGACCCGACATCGACGCGGTCGTGATCGGCACCCCCGACCACTGGCACGCCCTGCAGCTCATCCACGCGGCGCGTGCTGGGAAACACGTTTATTGCGAAAAATCCGTTGCTAACACCGTCACCGAGTGCCGCGCCATGGTCGCCGCGGTCGAGCGCTCCGGCATCGTCTGCCAAGTCGGCAACATGCAGCGCTCGATAGGCGATTTTCGCCGCGCCATTAACATCGTGCGCGGCGGCTACCTCGGCGAAATCAAGTCGGTAAAGGTCGGCCTTGGCGGCGGCGGCGAACTCTCCGCCAAGCCGCCCTCTCCGGCACCCGACCCCACGAGTTTCGATTTCGAGCGCTGGCTCGGCCCCGCCCCCACCCAGCCTTACCGGAACCTCGGGCGCGAACATCTGCACTGGAACTGGCGCTGGACCTACGATTTTGGCGGCGGCATGCTCTCAGACTGGATCTGCCACCACTTCGACATCGCGGTGCTCGCCATGGGCCTGGAGGGTTTCGACGTGTCCGAGGTCAGAGCCTGCGAGGCGGAGTTCCCCAAACTGCCCCTTGAGCAACGCGCCACGGCAATAGCCTATTCCTTCGAGGCGGTTTACCCCAACGGTCGGGTGATTTCAGTTTCCAGCAAGCACCGCGGCGGCATCACCTTCGAGGGCACCGAGGCCACGCTTTATGTGACCCGCGGCGAGCTCGTTTGCAGCCAGCCAGCCCTCGAACGCATCACCATCCCCGCACACCGCCAGATTTACGGAACCGAAGGCGGCCATCATGCCAACAATTTCCTCGACTGCATTCGCAATGGCGGCCGCGTGCGCTCGCCGATCGCAGAAGTCAGTCGCGTGACTAACGTCGCCCACCTTGCCAACGCCGCCTTCCGCACCGGTCGTTCCCGCCTCGTCTGGGACCCCGCTTCCGCGACCGCCTTCGGCGCTCCCGATGCCACTCGCCTGCTCACCCACGCCTATCGCGCCCCCTACGTCCTCCCCGCCTGAACCGACACCCCATGAACCGCCCGCCCCGCTCTCGTCGCCTTCTTGGCACCCTGCTCGTCCTGCTCGCCATTCCCGCCTTGCGCGCCGCACCCGGCCAAGTCTTTCCTCCGCTCACCGATACCGAACTCGTTTCCATCGAGGCCGGGCTCCCGGAAAAGGCCACCACCGCGCCCGGCCAGCCGCGCAGAATCTTGATTTTTTTCCGCACCGAGGGGTTCGTCCACGCCTCCATTTCAGTGGGCCGCCAAGCCCTGCAAAGGCTCGGTGAAAAAACCGGTGCCTACACGAGCGTGGCCAGCGACGACATGGCCATGTTCGACCCCGACACGCTGAAGACCTTCGATGCCGTGGTCTTCCTCAACAGCACCGGCCTGCGCTTCGACAACCCCGCGCACCGCCAAGCCCTGCTCGACTTTGTGCGCAGCGGCAAGGGCGTGGCCGGCCTGCACGCCGCGACCGACAACTTCCCCTCCTGGCCCGAAGGCCAGGCTTTGATGGGCGGTGTGTTTCATGGACATCCTTGGAACGCCAGGGACCTTTCCGCCGTCAAAAACGATGAGCCCGCGCACATCGTCAACGCCGGTTTCGGCGGTCAGGGCTTCTGGATTCGCGAAGAAATTTATCAGATGCGCACGCCCCCCTACGGCCGCGATCGCTTGCGCGTGTTGCTCAGCCTCGACATGTCCAAGCCCGAGAACGCCCGGCCCGCCAAAGACATCAAACGCACCGACAACGATTTTGGCATCAGCTGGATTCGCACCGAGGGCAAAGGTCGCGTCTTTTACACCTCGCTCGGTCACAACTCCGACGTTTTCTTTGTGCCCTCGATTCTGCGCCACGTGCTCGACGGCCTCCAATTCGCCCTGGGCGACCTCCCCGCCGACGCCACGCCCTCCGCGCAACTCAAACCCGCCCCCCAGCCCGCCCTCGCTCCGGAGGCGAAGACCACCGTGCAGGAGCTGACACCCAAGCCCCCCGCAGCCCCCGTGCTGGCAGAGGAGTCCGCTTTGCGCGCCACCCTCGCCGACCCCACGGCCGCTGACACCGCTTTGTGGGCCGCGCTCGACCAGGTCCGGCTTCTTGGCGCGGCCGGCCTCGTGCCCGAAGTAGAAAAACTCGCCGCCCGCCCCAGCTTCGTTGATCGCGCGGCCACGGTACTCGGAGCCCTGCGCAAATCCGCCGCCAAAGACGCGTTGCTGCGCTTGAGCAAAACGGTTCCCGAAGGTGCCCGTTCGCCGTTGCTGCAAGCGCTCGGGGCCTATCCCGCCCCCGACGTCTATAAACGACTCGGCGAACTCGCCGCCGCCGCCAACGCGACCGACGCCGATGCCGCCCGCGAAACGCTGGCGAGTTTTGGCAACAAAGACGCCTTCGCCGTGCTCGTCGCGCTCCCGGCTTCGCCCGAGGCGACCCGCGCGATCATCGACGCCACCTCGCTTATCGCCACCCGCGACCGCGGAGCCGCCAAGATCGCGGTCGAGCAGCTTCAACGCATCCTCGCCGAGCCCGCGCTCGCGCCCGCCCTGCGCGTCGAGGCCCTCGCTTCACTGGCCAAACTCGACCGCGCGCCCGCCCTCGCCGCCGCCCAAGCGTTGCTCGCCAGCCCCGACCGCCGCATCCGCCAGGCGGCCGCGACCCTGCTCGCCTCCGATCCCACCCCCGCCCGCGTGGACGCTCTCGCCAAACGCTGGAATGACCTGCCGGCCGATGTGCGCGTAGCCTGCTTGGCCGCCTCCGCAGGCCCCGCCTCCCTCCCGCTGGTCCGGCTGGCCATCGCTGGTGACGAGCCGCTTGCTTATGAGGCCGGAGTGCGGGCCGCCCAACGCATTGAGGATCTGGACACGCTGCTTTCGTTGCTACCCCGCCTGTCCGAAAAAGGCCGCCCCCGCGAGCTCGCCCAATGGGCGCTCGCCAACGCCACCACACCGGAGCTTACCACCAGGCTGCGCGCGGCTGCCACTGAGGCAACGCCGCCTGCGCCGCTTCCGGTCTTGCTCAACCTGCTGGCTGA
>JBILJE010000156.1:0-7405 GCA_044377395.1 Rariglobus sp.
CGACGCCGGCGTGCGCACCCGTTGGATCGCCGATCCGGCGCATCTGGCCGCCTGCCGCGCGATCGTCATTCCAGGCACCAAAAACACCATCGCCGACCTGCGCTGGTTGCGCGCCAGCGGCATGGCCGAAGCCATACTCGCCGCCGCCCGCCGCGGTCTGCCGGTGGTCGGCATCTGCGGCGGTTATCAACTGTTGGGTGAGCGCCTAGTCGATGTCGCCGGGGTGGCGGGCGACGCCGGTGACGAGCCTGGCCTTGGCCTGCTGCCGGTGGTTACTCATTTCGAGATTCCGAAAATCGTCCGCCCCGTCACCACCGAGTGCGATGGCCGGCGGTGGACGACCTACGAAATCCACATGGGCCGCACCGCCGCGAGCGCGCCGTGCGAGGCCTTGCAGACCGTGTTCGACGGCGACCAGCCCCGCCCCGAGGGCCACCGCGTCGGGCAAGTTTGGGGCACCTACCAGCACGGCTGGTTCGAGGCGCCGGAGGCCCGCCTGCGCCTGACCCGCGCGGCCGGAATCACGGCTCACCGCCCGCCCGATTACACCTGGATGGAAAAACGCCGCCGCTTCTACGATGCGATGGCCGACCACGTCGTCGCCCACCTGGATTTGTCGTCAATTCGCCGCTACCTCGGCCTCTGATTTTTTGCGTACGCCATGCTGCACGGACACGGAGACGACGCTTATCAACACGGGGACGCGGTGCGGCTTAACTTCAGCTCCAACGTGCGCCCCGGCGGTGCCCCGGCTGCGCTCTGCGCCCACCTCGCCGGGCAGCTCGCGCGTATCGGGACCTATCCTGAAGTGGCGGCGGAGACGCTCACCGCCCGGCTCGCAGCGCGACTCGGCGTTGGCCCCGAGCACCTGATCGTGACCAACGGCGCGGTGGCCGGCATTCACCTGATCGCGCAGATGTGGGCCGGTGTGCGTTCGCGGGTGGTGACGCCGACGTTTTCCGAATACGAGGACGCCGCCCGCCTGCACCGCCATGTCTTGGATTTTGCCCCGTGGGCAACGGCGCTCCAGCCGCTGCCGGCCGACTGCGAACTGCTCTGGGTGTGCAATCCCAACAACCCCACCGGCGCGGTGCTGGCCCGCGAGCCGCTGCTGGCGTGGATCGACGCGCATCCTGGCACGGTGTTTGTGGTCGATCTGGCCTACGCCGATTTTTGCGCCACCGCGCCGCTCACCGCCCAGGATGCCACCAGTCGGGCGAACCTGATTTTGGTGCATTCGCTGACCAAAAACTACGGGCTGCCCGGGCTGCGTCTCGGTTATCTGGTGACAACACCCGGGCTGCGTCAGCGTCTCGCCAACGGACTGGTGCCCTGGGCGGTTAACTGCCTGGCGCTCGCGGCGGGCAACTACTGCCTCGATCACAGCGAGGCGCTGACGTTGCCCTTGGATGCGATGCTGGCCGACGCAGAAAGCCTTGGCCGGGCATTGGCGAATATCCCCGGTGTGACCGTGCACCCGAGCACGACCACCTTCCTGCTGTTTGAACTGCCTCCGGCAGTCGGTTCGGCCGCAGCGCTCAAAATCTGGTTGATCCGTGAGCACGGAATGTTGGTGCGTGATGCGGGCAACTTCCGCGGGCTCGGCCCGCAGGCGGTGCGGGTGGCCACTCAAGGTCAGGCCGCCGATGCGCAGTTGGTCGCGGCGGTGCGGCAACGTGTGGCGAAAGGAGTGGTTTCATGACCCCGCTCGCACTCGGTCTGGGCTACGGGCTCGACCTGCTTTTTGGCGATCCGGCTTGGCTGCCGCATCCGGTGGTGGGTTTCGGCAAAATGATCTCGGCCGGCGAGCGCCGGCTCAACAACGGCTCGGCGCGGGCGCGTTTTGCCAAGGGCGCGCTGCTGGCGCTCGGGCTGGTGGCGCTGATCGGCGCGGGAGTGTGGGCGCTGCTCGCGGCGGCGCGTCAGGTGCACCCGACGTTGGCGACGGGGCTGGAAGTGGCGGGCGTGTTTTATGGGTTGGCCAACCGCACGCTCATCGCCGAGGGACGGGCGGTGTTTCGCCAACTCGAAGTCGGGCTGGCCGAGGGGCGGCGGCAACTGGCGCGCATCGTCGGGCGTGACACCGCGCACCTCGACGCCCAGCAGGTGCGCACCGCCACTCTCGAAACCCTGGCCGAAAACCTCAGCGACGGCGTGGTGGCGCCGCTGTTTTGGGGCGCGGTGGCCGGTCTGCCCGGGTTGCTGGCCTACAAGATGGTCAACACCCTCGATTCGATGATCGGCCACCACGACGAGCGCTACGAGTGGTTCGGCAAAACGGCCGCGCGCCTCGACGACGTGGCCAACTGGGTGCCTGCGCGACTCACCGCCTGGCTGTTGGTGCTGGTCGCCGGCAGCGCCCGTGGAGCGCGGTGTGTGCGCCGCTACGGCTCGGCCCATTCCAGCCCCAACTCCGGCCAGCCCGAGGCCGCGATCGCGGGCATTCTGGATCTGCGTTTCGGCGGGCCCCACACCTACGATGGCGAGGTTGTAGTTAAACCTTGGATCGGCGAAAACGCCCGCGAGATTGTGCCGGCGGACATCGAGCGGGTCGTGCGGCTCAATCATGCGGTTTGCCTGATCGCGGTCGTTTTGACCGCGCTGGTGTGGCACTGGCGGGGAGGCCCGGCATGAGGCGCAACGTGATCATTTCCGGCGGGCCCGGTTCGGGCAAAAGCACGCTGCTGGCCGCGCTGGCCGCCGTCGGTTTTGCCACCCGGCCGGAAGTGGCGCGGGCGCTCATCTGCGAGCAGCACGACTGCGGCGGCACGCTCACGCCCTGGGGAGACATCGAGGGCTTTGCCCGCGAATGCGAACGGCGCATGCGGGCCGACTTGGCGGCGGGCGCGGAAGCGGACCTGTGCTTTTTCGACCGGGGGCTGCCGGATATCAGCGCCTACCTGCGGCACCGCGGCCGCGAACCGTGGGTTTCGTTGGGCGCGGGGCTGGAGGCCTATGTGCCGGTGGTGCTGATGGCCCCGCCGTGGGAGGAAATTTTTGTCCAGGACCGCGAGCGGGTGCAGACCTTTGAGGAGTCGGTGGAGATTCACCGTCATCTCGTCGCGACCTACCGAGCGGCGGGTTTTGCGATCAAAGACCTTCCCTGCGGCAGTGTTGCCGGGCGGGTGCAGTGGCTAACCGAGGAAAAACCATGGCTAAAATTACCTTTTTAACCGGTCCGGTGCGCAGCGGAAAAAGCCGGCGCGCAGTCGAGCTTGCCTCCAACTGGGGCGACGGCGTGGTCTTTGTCGCCACCTACCGGCCCGACCCGGGCGATGCCGAGATGGCCGAGCGCGTCCGCCGCCACCAGGCCGAGCGTCCGGGCTGGCGCACACTGATCGCGCCCAAGGCGGCCGAGGCGGCGGGCGAAGCCGAGTTGGGTGCATCCTTGTTTCAGGATGGCGCATCGCGTGGCCCTGAGCGTGAGCTCAGGGCGGACGAGGTGTGTTCGCATCCAGACCCTGAGCTCACGCTCAAGGCCACGGGGAGCGGGCTCGCGAGGCGCGTGGGCAAACACCCTGAGCTCACGCTCAGGGCCACACTCGGAGCTGCTGAGCACGAATCGGCCATCTGGGAGGGTTCGCCGCGAAATGCATCGCACGGCTCAAAAACACAGGCCCGCCCAGCCGAGTCCCTCGCCAAGGTGTTGGCGGCGCTTCAGCCGGTGCCGAGCGGGGTGGTGCTGGATTGCCTGACGATGTGGCTGAGCGACCGGTTGGAGCGCAGCGACGAGGCGATTTTGGCCGAGTGGGACGCGGTGCTGGCCGGTTTCCTCGCGTTGCCCTGCCCGGTGGTGGTGGTGGGCAACGAAGTCGGCTGGTGCCCCGTGCCTGAGCATCCGGTGTTGCGGCGGTTCCGTGATCTGGCGGGCACGCTCGGCCAGCGCACGGCGGCGGCGGCGGACGCGGCTTACCTGTATGTCGCCGGTTGCCCAGTGACGTTAAAAGGAGGATCGGCGTAGCGCAGGCTTCTAGCCTGCATTTTTAATCGGAGCAGACTGGAAGTCTGCGCTACTTTTTTTCCTATGAGCCTACCTGTGATTCCCCCCTTGGCGCTGAACCTGTCGGCCTCGCTGCAGAGCAAGATCGACAACAAAACCAAGCCGCTCGGCTCGCTTGGGCGGCTAGAGGAGCTCGCCCACCGGCTCGGGCTCATGCAGGCCACGCTCAGCCCCACGCTGACTAAGGGCCTCGTCTTGGTGTTCGCTGGTGACCACGGTCTGGCCCACGAAAAGGTCAGCCCGTGTCCGCAGGAAATAACCGTGCAGATGGTCTACAATTTCCTGCGCGGCGGGGCGGCGATCAACGCCCTCGCGCGCCAGCACGGGCTCGACCTGAAGGTGGTCGACGCCGGCGTCGCCGCTGAGCTTACGCCCGCCCCCGACTTGATCCCGCGCAAGCTCGGCCTGGGCACGCGCAACGCCCTTCACGAGGCGGCGATGACGCCCGCCGAGACCGAGGCGGGTATCGCCGCGGGCATCGCCTTGGCTCAGGAGTATTCGGATGCCGGTTACGATTCGTTTCTTCCTGGTGAAATGGGCATCGGCAACACTTCGCCGTCGGCCCTGTTGTGCAGCGTGTTGCTCGAACTGCCGCTCGACCTCTGCGTGGGCCGAGGGGCCGGTCATGACGATGCCGGACTGCGTCACAAACTCGACGTGCTCACCCGCACGCAGGCTCGCCACGCGGCGGCCCGCGACCCGCTGGCGGCACTCGCCGCCTACGGTGGCTACGAAATCGCCATGATGGTCGGCTGCATCATCGGCGCGGCCTCGCGCCGGCGGTTGGTGATCATCGATGGGTTTATCGCGACGGCGGCGGCGGTGGTGGCGGAAAAACTCTGCCCGGGCGTCCTGGGCTACTGCGTGTTTTCGCACGCCTCGGCCGAGACCGGCCACGCCCACGCGGTGCGCGCACTCGGGGTGCGGCCGTTGGTGGATTTCGACCTGCGCCTCGGCGAAGGCTCGGGCGCGGTGCTGGTCTGGCCACTGATCGTCTCGGCCACGGTGTGCCTGCGCGACATGGCGACCTTCGAGTCGGCCGGGGTCAGCCGGAACGGGTAAGCCGCCGCCCAACAACCGAACCGAAAACCACGGAGTTTTTAACCGCTAATGGACGCTAATGGGCGCTAATTCGGAAAATGACGTCGTGGGATTTGAGTCGGGGTTATTCGCGTCCATTCGCGTCCATTCGCGGTTAAAAATTCTCTTTGTTTATGAAAACCTTTCTCCGTGAACTGCGCTCGCTGGCGGCGTCCGTGGTATTCTTTACCCGGTTACCGCTGCCAGGCGTGGTGCTGACCTCCGCCGACATGGAGCGGGCGGTGACTTACCTGCCGGCGTGCGGCTGGCTGGTGGGTGGCTGGGCTGCGCTGGTCTATACGGTCACGGCGTGCTGGTGGCCGCCGCTCGTCGCCAGTCTGCTCAGTCTGGGGGCAACCTTGCTGTTAACTGGCGCGTTGCACGAGGACGGTTGGGCGGATGTTTGCGACGGGTTTGGCGGCGGCCACACCCGGGAGCGCGTGCTGTCGATCATGCAGGATTCGCACATCGGGGCGTTTGGCGTGATCGGGCTGATCGTCGCACTCGGGCTTAAAATCACGCTGCTGCCGGCGTTGGGCGGGGCGCATTTTTTTCTCAGTCTGGTGGTCGCCCACAGCCTGAGCCGGGCCAGCGCTTCCGCTCTGATGGCCTTCTTGCCTTACGCGCGGCCCGAGGGCACCGCTTCGAAAAGCCGGGGGCTGGTCTGCGCGCTCAGTCCGGCGCGACTGGTGTGGTTGGGCGTCCTCGGACTCGCCCCGCTGGCGTGGTTGCCGCAGTCCGCGTGGTGGGTGGTACCGGTGGTGGTGGTGTCGCACTTGGGTTACCGCGCGTGGCTGCGGAACCGACTGGGCGGTTATACGGGGGATTGCCTCGGGGCGTGTCAGGTGGGTACGGAGTTGGTGGTTTACCTGACTTTGGCGGCGGTTTTATGAGTGCGTCGCGTGCTATTTATTTACTGCGGCACACCCGGTTGGAGGGAGCGGAGGGGCTTTGTTACGGGCGCACCGACGTGCCGCTGGCGGCGAGTTTTACTAAGGAGCTGGCGGTGATCCGCGCCGGTCTGGCGGGCGTGTGCTTTGGCGCGGTGTGGAGCAGTCCGGCTGCTCGCTGCCAGAGCCTGGTCGGCGCGTTAACCTCTGCAGGAGAATTTCGCACGGACGCGCGTCTGCAGGAGCTGGATTTTGGTGCTTGGGAGAACCGCAAGTGGGACAGTTTTCGCAGTCCGGAGAGCGAGGCTTGGGCGCTTGACCCCTGGCGCCTGGCTCCTCCTGGAGGCGAAAGCGGTGCGACGCTGTGGGCGCGGGTCGGGGCGTTTCGCGACGAGTTGACCGGTCAGATGATGGCGGGGGGCGAATCGGTGCTGGTGGTGACGCACGCCGGGGTGATTCGTGCCTGGCTGGGGCTGGAGCGTGGGCTGGGCTGGGCGGAGGCGATGAGTTTGCCTGTTCCGCATGGCAGTTTAACCGTGATAAATCCGTGTGGACGTTAGTCCACAGAACCTAAACTTTAAAACCATGAGTACCTACAAAACCGAGACCGAGGCCGAGCACCGCGAGCGTATGAAGGAACTGCAACTGGAGATGCGCGCCAAGATGAAGGCGGCCAAGGAGCGGCGCGGGTTGGTCATCTGCCACACCGGCGACGGCAAGGGCAAAACCTCGGCGGCCTTCGGCATGCTCACGCGTATGTTGGCCCACGGACACAAATGCGCGGTGGTGCAGTTCATCAAGTCGAGTAACGACGCCGTCGAACGCCTGCTGCGCGGGCCGCTGCTCACCTGGGACCACGTCGGCGAGGGGTTTACCTGGGATACGCAGGACAAGGCGGCCGACATCGCGTGTTGTCGCGTGGGCTGGGAGTTGGCGCTGAAGCATTTCGCCGACCCCGAGGTGGATTTTGTACTTCTGGATGAGCTCAACGTGGTGTTGCAACTCGAGTACCTGCCGATCGACGAAGTGCTGGTGGCCCTGCGCGCAAAACGTGCCGATCAACACGTGGTGGTGACCGGCCGCGGAGCGCGCCCCGAGTTCATCGAACTAGCGGATTTGGTCACCGAGATGCGCATGATTAAACACCCCTTTAGCGCCGGAGTACAGGCGCAGGCCGGAATCGAGTTCTGAGTGCCACTTTGCATTCATACGCATAAAAACTTGGTTACAGTTCAGGCTCACCGCACCAGCAACCCAGCAGCCAAACACCAAACAACAGAATTTTTAACCGCTAATGAACGCTAAGATACGCTAATTCGGTCGCACTGAATTGCTGATTTTCATTAGCGGCCATTAGCGTTCATTAGCGGTTAAAATCGGTTCGTTTGTATTTCTTTGAGTGCGAAATGTTCTGAGCGCCTTTTTTTGATTACAA
>JBILJE010000122.1:0-8536 GCA_044377395.1 Rariglobus sp.
AGCGAACCCAGACCGAGGGACTCCCGATGGTTTTCGCCGCACAGGCGGGCGGCCAAGTAACAGGCGCCGGCTTTACCGAGCACGGCGGCAATCAGAATCACGGCCGCGATTAGCCACTGGCTGGGATCGGTCAAAAGGTCGAAGCGGGTGTTGAGTCCCGAGTAAATGAAGAATAGCGGCAGCAGCAGTTGCACGGTGAGCGGCTCGATTTTATCGCTCATTCGGTCGGCGAAGGGCCCACGCGGAACGGCGGCACCCAGCACAAAGGCGCCGAATACCGCGTAGATACCAATGCTGTCGGTGTACCAGGCCGCCAGGAGCAGTAGCATGAGCACAACGCCAAACATGGCTTGGTCGGCGTCGGGCCCGCGTTCGGCGTAGGCGGCGATACGCTGCAGCAACCGTCGGCCCACGGTGAATACGACTGCGACGAGGGCGAGGCTACCACCGATGGCGTAAATCGCAATGGAGGGATCGCTGCCAAAGCTAGCCAGGACCAGAGCGAGCACACACCAGGCGGCTGCGTCGTCGATCGCGCCGGCGGCCAGGGCCAGCGCCCCCACGGTGGTGCCGGATAAGCCACGCTCGACGATGATGCGTGCGAGCATGGGGAAAGCGGTGATGGCCATGGCGGCGCCAAGATAGGGCGCGGCCTGGAGCGTGCTCACGCCGGGTTGAAACAGCCCGCCGTACGACAGCAGCCACATGGCGATGAGACAGCCAAAGACGAAGGGGGCGATAATGCCCGAGAGGGAAACGGCCAGCGCGGTGTGCAGCCGAGCGCGCACCAGATCGACCCGAAATTCCATGCCTACAACAAACATGTAGAGAACCAATCCGAGTTGGGCACCGCAAAACAGGATGGGGCGGGAGGCGGGTGGAAACAGTTCGGCCTGCCAGGCGGGGGCCAGCCAACCCAGCAGCGAGGGACCTAGCGCCACGCCGGCGATCATCTCGCCGACCACCGGCGGCTGGCCGAGTCGTTTGGCCAGCCAACCCACCGCGCGGCACGCCAGCAGAACGACAGCCAGCTGAAAAAAGAAGCGGATAGAGAGTTCAAACGGAGTCATGTTAAAAGGGCGAAGGGCGAGAGGGCGGGCTGAGGGGCTTGGAGACAAGGGGAAATCTTGCGCAGGGGCGTTTCCGCTGTTGGCGTGCGTGGCTATGTCGGAACCGCTCACGCGCGATCATTTTTCCTTGGGGTTCGGGACTGCCGTGCAGGCCGTCGCGGGCGGCCGACTGGACATCCCGGTGTTGGCGGGGGAGGGGCAGGAGACGTTGTTCGGCCACCTGCGGTCGGCGGGGCGCAGCGAGGGCTTTGAGTTGTTTGTATCCACCGATTGGTTGGTCGGGGTGCGGCTGGAGCCGCTGGCCGACCAACTCGGCGCGCAGACCGAAGCCATTTACGCGGCGTTAATCGCGCTGAGTCGGCGTGAGGGGCGCGAACTGGCGCGGATTTGGAATTACGTGCCGTCGATCAACGCGGAATCGGCCGAGGGGATGGAAGTGTACCGGGTGTTTTGCCAGGGCCGGGCGCGCGCCTTTGATCAGGCCGGTTGGCTCGGCCCCGTGCCGGCGGCGTCGGCGGTGGGCGGGGCGCCGGGGGTGGTGGCGGTGATGTTTGCCGCCGCACGCGAACGCCCGCAGGCGCGCGAAAACCCCGAGCAGATTCCGGCGTTCGAATACCCGGACGATTACGGGCCCCGTTCGCCGAGTTTTTCGCGGGCCATGCAGGTGCAGGCGGAGGGGCGGCGGTGGACGTTTATCTCCGGCACGGCGGCGATCAAAGGTCACCAGACCGTGGCGGCGGGGGATCTGGAGGGGCAGCTCTCCTGCACGCTGGATAATTTGCGGCTCATCTCGCTGGCTTGCGGTTTGGGCGATTCGCTGGGCGCAGAGAGGGCGTCCGAGCGGCATTTTAAAATCTATCTGCGCACGCCGGCCGATCTCCCCGTGGTGGCCGCTGTGCTGGAGGGCGGTTGGCTGCGAGCGGGCGACCAAGTGACCTGGTTGCATGCCGATATCTGCCGCGCTGATCTGGAGTTGGAGATCGAGGCGACGGTGGTCGTGTAGGCGTGCAGGGCGGAATGCGCCCTGAGCTGGGAAGCGTTTTACCGCAAGGCCGAGGCGGGCGGGATTACGGCGCGGTAACCTTGCGCGGTGAGTGTTTCCAGGACTCGTGCGATGGCGGCGACACGCACCGTTGCCCGCACGGGAGCACCTTCGTGCAGCAGGATAATAGCGCCGGGGCTGAGTTGTCGGGCAACCCGTTTGGCGACGGTATCGGGATCGAGGGCAAAGCTGTCACCGCTGCGTACGCTCCAGCCGATGCACGTGAGCGCGCGTGCGGTGAGGGCGGGTCCGAGGAAAAGGTTTTTGATTCCCACGGGAGCGCGGAAGCGCGTGGGCGCGGGGCCCGTGGCCGCGAACACGGCAAGGGCGGCGTCTAGTTCGCGCTTCAATCGGGCGGGGCCGGCGCACCAGAAGGTCGCGCAGGGGTGGGTGTGGGTGTGGTGGGCGATTTCGTGACCGCTGCGGCGGATGGCGGCGACCAAATCGGGGTAGCGTGCGGCGCGTTCACCGATCAGGAAAAACGTGGCGCGGGCCTGGTGTTGCTCCAGCAGTTCGAGCAGGCGTGGGGTGTCGTCGGGATCAGGCCCGTCATCAATGGTGAACCAGACCTCGCGGGCCGTGGTGATGAAGCGGCTGTGGACGACGACGAGTTCACCGGCTGACGGAACGAAAATCGCGTAGAGGACCAAGGCGCCGCCCGACAAAAAGAGCGCAACGCAGATCCCTAGCGGGACGCCGCTTAGCCAGAGCAAAAGGGCGCAGGTTTTGATGACGACGACGGTTAAAAAAAGCGGGCGGCGGCTTCTCTGGGCGTTTTCGGCGGGCGGGGTAGCGATGAAATTGAGTCCGGCGGCCCAGGCGCCGAGCAGCGCGCCAAAGAGGGCATCGAGGGCGACGTGCTGCCGTGTTGCCAAGGTTGAGTAAACGATCAGTCCGGCCCAGAGGAAGTTGAGGCTTTGGGCAAAAATGCCGGCGCCAAGTCGGGGCAGAAGGCGGGCAAACCACAGACCGGTGAACACCGCGAAAGCGGCGTGCAGCGATGGGCAGGCGTTGCCGGCGGTGTCGGCCTTTTTGATGAATTCGAATTCAGGGTGTTGGGACCAGTTGATACCTGAGTCGGCGGTGGTGGTCGGGTAGATTAAAAACAACAGAAGCCCGACGATCGATAGACCGACGCAGCCGAGGGCAAAACCCACGAGCTCCCGCCGGTCCACCAATAATGCAGGCAGCAGCGCGACGTAAAACCAGAGTGAGACGTAGGGAATCAGGGCCAGCGGCTGAAGGCTGATGCCGTGATCGAAGCGGGTGAACGGGATGATCACCGAAGGAAATAGGGGATGTCTCAGCAGTGCGAAATAGGCTGCGAAGAACACGCAAATCCCAAGGGCTGTGCCCAACGCCTTGGGGATCATATCGAGACGGATCCGCTCCCACAGCCCGGCCAGAGTGATTTGCGGCGAGTCGGGCTTCATCGGGAGGCTAGCAGCGCGGTCAGGGCGCGGGTATCGGTTTTACCTCGGATGGTGAGCGGGAAAACCGGAGTGGTCAGGAGGCGCCGAGGGGTTTTCCAACTGGCAAGGCGCTCGCGAAAGATCGGGCGCAGTTCGCCTGCAGTGAGTGAAGTGGCCAGCACCGCCGCCAGATTTTCGGGCTGGTCAGGGTGCAGACAGACAAAGGCGTCGGTGACGCAGGGCAGGGCGCGCAGCGTGGCTTCCAGTTCGGCCAGGTCGAGGCGGCGGCCGGCGATTTTAACCAAACGCCCGGCCCGTCCTTGCAGGCAAAGTTCGCCCGCAGGGTCGATTTGAGCGTGGTCGGTCGGCGAAAAGCCCGCGGCGCGAAACACCGCCGCACTCACGATGCGGATACGCCGTCCGCGCGTCGCGGTGATGCTGACACCGGGCAGAGGTGTTCCCACGCTGCGGCCGGCCAAGGTGGCCTCGCCGGTGCGGTCGTAGCTGATTCCTCCCGTCTCGCTGGAGCCGTAAAACCCGTGCGGCACGAGGTTGAACTTGTCGTGGAATTCTCGGGCGGTTTCAGCGGGCAGCGGGGCGCCGGCCGAGATGACCGTGCGCAGGCTGGCGAGGGTTTCGGCGGGCAAATCAGCCTGGGCCAAAGCACGCAACAACGCGGGTACCGCCGGGAAAATCGTCGGGCGGGTGCGCACGATGTCGGCTGCGATGGCGTGGGGCAGCGGCACGCCGACGCAGGCCAGCGCCGTGCCTTGCAGCACGAGCGGCAGCACCAGGTTGCCCAGTCCGTAGGAATGGCCGAAGGGAATAATCGCGAGATTGAGATCGGTCGGACTGATTCCCATGCCAGCGCAAACTTGGCGTCCGTCGGCGAGCAAGTGCGCGTCTGTGAAGGGCAACGCTCGCGGTCGTCCCGTGCTGCCGGAGGTGAGTTTAACTAGGACCGTTTTCGTTCGGCGGGCGCGCGCTGCAGGCGGGCGAGGCGGTGGCGTGGCGAGGGTTTCTAGTTGTTGATTGAACAGTAGAAAGGCGGCGCCGACCGAGCGGGCCAGCGAGCGCTGGGCTTCGGCAGGTTCCGATGCGTCGAGGGGCACGATGATCGCCTGACGCAGTAGCAGTCCGATAAAGGTGGCCAGCCAATCGGCGCCATTGGGCAGGGCGAAGGCGACGCGTTGGCCCGTAACGCTGGCGGGTAACGTAGCGCTCCAATTGGCGGCGAGCTCATCGATTTGGGCACGGGTCCAGGTGTGGCCATCGGCCGCGACAAGAGCGGGGGCGTTGGGGGCTTCCGCAAGCGTGCGGCGCCAGGCCGCGAGAAGGGTGGAGGGCGGCTGGTCAGGCATCGCTGCGGAGCGAGAACAGGTTGGTTTCCACAAAAATCAGGGCCAGGGCCACGATGAGGGTGACGGTGGTGCCAAGGGCCGCAACGGCCGGAATGGCGCTGAGCATCAGCACCGCAAAGGAGGCGGCGGTGGACAGGCCGGAGAGTCGGATGGCCGTGCTGGCTTGCGCACTGCCGCCTTCTTCGGAGTGAGAAAAGTGCGCGTAGTCGTCGGCCAGACAGACGCCGAGTAGCGCCCCGAGCAGGTGGAACAGTCCGAAGGAATCCCCTCGCAGCGCGAGCAGCCCAAAGGCTAAAGCGGCGGCGAGCAGGGGCAGGGCGGCTGTGCGCAGGCCGGCTCGCAGACCGTGCAGGCTGCAGGCGACCGCAATCAGGGCGGCGCAACTCAACAGGCTCAGGCGCGTGGCCGCCTGGCGGTAGCGTGCGAACAGGTGATTGAGGCTACCTAGTCCCGAGAGCGACAACGTGCCCTCGGTGAGCGTGGTGGGCGCTGCGCCGTGCGCCAGCGTGGATAACAGCCAAATCCCCTCGGCATCGGCGTGGGTGAGCAGGCCGAGCGGGCCGGGTAGGGTGCTCAGGGTTTCATGGGCAAGGGTTTCGTAGGCGGGGGGAGCGCTTTCAATGTAAGCAGCGAAGTCGCGGTCGAAGCTTGTGAAGGCGCCGGGCTCGAAGCCGGCGGTGTCACGGCTTTGGTGGAAGGCGGCGGCGAAGGCGGTGAGTTCACCCCGTGCGGCGGAGGTGGAGGCCGCTGTGAAATCGGCTGTCGTTGGGAGCAGCAAAGCCACTGCCAAATTCTGCCAGCGCTGACGGGCTTCTGCGTAGGTGCTGCCACGGGTGAGCAGGGTGCTGCCGGTGTCGGTTTCACCAAAAGCGGCGCGCAGGGCGGTGTCGGCGGTACGCAGGTGCGGCGAGGGGTATTCCAGGGTGCGCAGATCATCGAGCCAGTGGATGCGGGTGATCCCAATCGCCGCAATCACTCCAAGGATGATGAGAAGGGGGCTGCGCCAGCGGGAGGGCAGTTGAGCGCGTAGGGGTAGGTGACGGGGCGCGAGGTCGAGCCGGGGGAACAGGGCGAAATAGAGAGCCGTTACCGCCAGCCCGGTGACGATACCGGCGGCGACATAAACCCCGAGTTGGCGCACCAGGGGGAGTTCGGAAAAAGTCAGAACGAGAAATCCGGCTACCGTGGTAAAGGCACCGCCGAGCAGGGGCAGAGCCAGGCGGCGCAGGCGGGCGGGGTAGGGTTCGTTTTCGCGGCGCGCCAGCGTGACATAAAAACCGTAGTCCACCGCCACCCCGGAAAGCAGCGAACCGAGAACAAACACCAGAACGTGGATACGCGGGAAAACCAGGGTGGTTACGCTCACCGCACCTAGCGTGGCGAATAGCATGCAGGGCAGCAGGTGGAGCAGCCCGGGAAGGCGGCGGATGAAGAGGCCGGAGACGAGCAATACGCCGATGATGGCGTAGATGTTCAATTGGCCGATTTCAGCGCGGGTGGAGGCCTTGGCGGCGGCGGCGAAGCGGGCCACTCCGGTAAAGCGGGCGGTCAGGCCGGGTACTTCGGCTTGGGCAGCAGCTTCGGCCGCAGCGAGGGCGGCGAACACCGGCTCCTGGCCGCCCTCAGTGAGCGGCCCCTCGCGGGATTCGGCCCAGATTAAAACGCGGCCTGGGGTGGCGGGCGGGGTAACCGCCAGCGAGGCGGAGCGTTCCGCGAGGTTATATAAAAGCAGAAGGGGGTCGGAGGGCAGTAACTCGGCGGTGGCCACCGAGGCCGGGGATGCTAGGTGCGCGTCGAGTGCCGCGACCGCCCGGTTGGCCAACCATTGGGGGAAGGGGGCGGGGTTTTGTTCGCTGGCGTGCACGCGGCGTTGTTCGGCAAGCCAGCCCGGAAATAGGAGATCGAAGCGTCGGGAGTGAATCCGGCGACCGAGTTCGTGTTGCCACGTGGTGTCGGCGAGGGGGAAAGCGGCGGCGATGGCCGGGGATGCCGTGAGGCTCGCAAGGTGGGCGCTGGCGGCGGCGGCCAGACGCGGCGCTGGCGTGGACGCGGGGGCGTCGAGGGCGATCAGGAGGACCCTGGCCTGGCGTTCACGCACCAAGGAGAGCGCCAGTTGCGCTTCGGGATCGCGTTCGCCGACGGGGAGCAACTCGGTGACGTCGGTGGTGAAGTGGGCGCTAGGATCGAGTGTGAGCAGGCGCGCCGCGCACAGTCCGGCAAGAATGAGCAGCAGAACCAGCGCGACTCGTGGTTTGAGTAACGTCTGCATCAGCGGAAGTAGCGGGCGAGCTCCTCAGCGGTGAACGCGGGGTCGAATTGCGGTGCGCCCAATTCGATTTCGATTTTCTGGCTTGGGGTCTTGGCCAATCGGATACCGGTGAGCCGGGTGGCGTCACCGCTCAAGCCGAGTTCTTGATAAGGCGTGCTGCGGGTGTCGGCATCAGGTCGGCGGGTAAACGTGAGCGACCAAGTGGCGTCGGGTTTTTCCGTGGTGACCAGCTCGTAGGATTTTTCGAGCAAGGGCAGGTCGAAGGCGAAGAGAGCGTGGAGCAGCCGCAGGCCGGACTCGGCTTCGGGAGGGGCGCTTTGTTCACGTCCATCGGGGTGGCGCAGGAGCAGCCCTTGGTTATCCAGCATGACCACCGGGGCGCGGGTTTGGGCATAGGCCAGGCTCAGACCGCGGTTCGGCACGATGCGCACGGTGCCCTCGACGCGAACCGGCTTTTTTTTCAGGGGTGTGGTGCGGCTTTCGGTGAAGGAGGCGACCAGGGCGCGCGGGGCCGTGAACGTGACGAGCCGGGCGCGCCAACTAGCGGACAGTTCGAGAGCGGGTGGCTCGTTTGCGGCAGGCAGGTTGGCTGTGCTGAAAAGCAGGCAGGCGGCAAACGCGTGGGCGGATAGCAGGCGGAGTGGGTTCATACAGTGGGCGTTGCGACGTGGATCCGGCGGCGGGCGGCGAGCACTGAGGTGAACGTAAACACGAGGCGTGTGATCAGTCTGGTGTGCAGCCAGACCATGCGCACGTTATCGCGCAGGTAGTGAAAGTGGGAGATGCCACCGTCGGATTTGGCAATGTAACGGCAGGGAGCTGGCAGGTTGAGCGGAGGCACGCCGCGCCAGAACAGGCGCACGGCGATCTCGGGGTCGAAGTCGTAACGGCGGGCCGTCCGGATCGAGGCGAGGATGTCACAGGTGGGAGCGATGGGATAAACCCGGAAGCCGAACAGCGGGTCGGCGATGTCGCGGCCGAGGCATTCGAGGTGAACCAGGCCCACGCTGAGCTTGCGGCCGTAGAGGCGTTCCAACGGCACCTCGGGGCCGAAAACCGGACGACCCAGAACCAAGGCGTCGGGACGACTGATGGAGGCGGCCATAAAGCCGGCGATGTGGTCGATGGGATGCTGGCCGTCGGCATCCAGTATCAACGCGTGGGTAAAGCCGGCGGAACGGGCGGCGGTTAACCCGTGGAGGACGGCTTCGCCTTTGCCGCCGTTGACACTGAGGTGCAGGACGCGAAGCGCCGAGGGATGTTCGTCGGCGAGGGCCGTCAGCGGAGCATCGGAACCATCGGTTGATCCATCCACCACGACCCAGACGGTCGGCCACACGGCCAGCGCCTCGCGCACGGTGCGCAGCAGGCGCGCACCGGTG
>JBILJE010000124.1:0-8512 GCA_044377395.1 Rariglobus sp.
CACACGCCCTTCGCGGACACGCGCCCCGTGGGGCACGCCCACCCGTGGTGCAACACTCCCCGTGGCCTTGAGCGTGAGCTCAAGGTGTTTGCCCAGCAGCATCCACGTCCCCCCCCCGAACCGATTCGCGTTCAGCCCATCTTGAACGCGAATGCGTATTAGCGCTTCTTGCCGCCACCCTCGCTGCGGCTGCCGGCGGGTTTACTCGAGCCGCCATTGAGCAACGTTCCGCCAATAACACCGACCGCGAACATCGCGAAATAGACTATGGCCGCCGAAGAACGCACTGGCTTGGTGAAGGCCAGCGAGAAGTGGAAATCAACGGTGTGGGTGTTTTCGATACTCACGAAAACCACCAGAAACAGAATGATCAAAAACCCGATAGTGCGAAGGATAGTTTGGAAGCTCATAGGAAAGGGTGAGACGAAGGAAGATCGTCTAAGTCGGCGTTCTGAATCGCAGGCGCAAGCAGCTGGAGCAAAACCAAAAAAGTTACGGCAAACGCCTTTGCTCCTTTCCATCTCTGGAGGGCCGAACTCCGTGTCGTCCGTGCCTCGATCCAGACCACACGGAGGTGGTCCCTCCCTAAATCACCCCCGAATGAACGACCTCCGTGTCGTCCGTATTCAGGAAACCCGACTTGCGCTGTCTCCACGTCGGCTACGATCCCTCAGACAATGAAGCGCGCGCGGCGTCGATGGGCACCGTATGACGCTTACGCTCCAGGAAATAGCTGACCTCTTTGTAGCCCGCCCCCGTCAACAAATCCAACGCCGTCACGTAACCATCGGCCACGCGGGTCGGGATGTGCGCGTCGGCCCCGAGCACCACCGGAATGCCGCGCTCGCACATCAAGGCGAGTTGCGCGGGCGAGGGGTTCATTTCGGGCAACGTTTTGAGCATGCCACTGGTGTTGAGTTCCATCGCCACGCCTGTGGCTGCAATGCGGTCGAGAGCCCGCTCCAGGTGCGGCCGCACTTTTGCGAAATCCCAGAGCGAAGGTGCCTCGTTTTTAATCAAATCGGGGTGCGCCAGAGTGTCGAACAACCCGCTCTCGGCCGACAAGGCTAGGTGCTCGAAATAAAGCTCCTGATAGGCCGCCAGGTCGCCGCGATAATACCGGGCGCGGTAATCGCGCATCTGGTAATGCACCGAGCCGAGCACGTGGTGCAACGGGACGCGCGCGTGGAGTTTTTCCAGCCAGGCCTCGCCACCCGGGAAAAAATCGCTCTCTAGGCCCAGCCGCACATCCACTCGCCCGACGAACGCCTCACGCGCCCGTCCCACCAGGTCCACATAGGCGTCGAATTGCTCGGGCGCCATGCGCACATCCGCTCCGAAATTATCCGGTAGCGGGCAATGGCAGGTGAAAATGATGCCCTTGAGGCCCCGGCGCAGGGCCATCGCCGCGTACTCCTCGGGCTCGCCGAACGCGTGTTTGCACAGGGGCGTGTGGCAATGGGATTCGTAGAGGAGCGGTTCCGTCATGGCGGCAGACTTGAACAGGGAAGCCAACCCGCACAGCAAAAAGTAGCGCGCACGGAATGGGGCTCAGTTGCGCAGCGCCCATGTTTTTGACGTGACCCGTTTTTATCCGCACCCACTGCGATTAGAATCCTGCATTAAAAATTAAAGGTAAGTCCTATTGGTGCCGTTATCCTATAAACTGCCATCCTCCGCTCCCATACCCCATGCCCACCCCCGATCCAGAGGATTCCCCAGCCGCCGAGCCCCCCGGTGCAAGGGCCAGCGAGCCCACTGAGTTCGGCGATGCCAGTGAGGTCCACCCGCCTCTTTTTGCCACCGTCAACGACCACGGAAAACTGCGCGTGCTGCGCGTGCCTATTTCCCACGCCAATGATCGCTTCTTTGTTTTAGCCGCGCCCTACCCGCTTCCCAACGGCACCAACAAACGCATCATCAGTCGCACCGACCCCATCATCCCTAACAGCCCCCTCAACGCCGTACGCTACTACCTGGCGTTTTTGGTCAGCCAAAAGGCCGACAACGAGCTGATGGTTCAGCTCTGGAGTTCCCGTATCGCCGCCGCCGAAAAACTGCTGTCCGAAGTCGAGGCAGGGCACGACGTGCTCATCGAAAGAGCATAAAACCATAGAACCTAAACCCATGAACCAAAGTTCTTTCGATCAGCAGCTGCTGATGCTCACCCTGCTTAATCATGTGGAGGACGCCATTTATTTTAAGGACCGTGAAAGCCGCTTCCGCCTCGTCAATGACGCGTTGGTGCGCGTTGTTGGAGGCAAGTCGATCGCCGAGGTGCTCGGTCGCACGGATGCCGACTTTTTCGGCGCAGTGCACGCCAAGGCGGCCTTGGCCACGGAAGAGCAAATCATGCGCACCGCTCAACCGGTTCTCAATTTAGAGGAAAAAGAGGACTTCCCCGATGGACGCGTCACATGGAGCTCCACCAGTAAATACCCCTTGTTGAACGAAACGGGGCAGGTGATCGGCACCTACGGCATTTCGCGCGACATCACTGCGCGCAAACAAGCCGAGGCCAAAATGGCCCAGCTCAACACCGAGTTGCTCAACACCGAACGGCGTTTGGCAGTGATGGATTTTGCCGAACTTATCTTATTTCACACCAACCATATGGCCGACGTTTCGGGGCAGGCTATAGACCGCGTGTCGGCCGTCATGGAAAACGGCCATTTTGGCCAAATCAAACAGAATGCCGAGCGGCTCATCAGTCTACTACCGCCGAATTCCCCGGCAATGGATCCATGCATCTCGCTGTTGGCAGAAGTGGATATGGAAGCAGAGCAACAGGAAAAAACGCGCAAAGACCTGCTGGCGTTAAAAAAGCAGCTTCACGGCATCATTGAATTGGTCAAAGCGCGCAAATACGTGCCCAAACCGACGTACTGACTCGCCGAGGGCAGGGTTTGGGCTGCGCAAGGGCCAGTCCAATCACGCCAACCCGACGGAGCCAAAGGGCGGCTCACGTTGGCGCGATTGCGGTGCGGCCACCCTTGGCCAGCAGTTCGCCCTCGCAGGCCGGCGAACCCCGAGCCAAATCGCGGCACACCTGCGGGCGCTGGGCGTAAATCGTGCAAAAAAATTCCCGCCGCCCCGTGGCATTGGCGCGGATGTCGAGCGCGGCGCACCGGCCCGCTTGCATGCGCATGTAGGCGCGATTTCCGATGAAGTGGGCGAGGCGCTCGGCATCGGCGCCAAGCCGCGACCAATCCACACCATCGACGCGCACGTAGGTCTCCAAGTGAGAGTGACAGCACACCCCGCACAATAAGCAGTCGGTAATGAGTGGATTTTGCACAGCGCGCCCAAGCAGGTCCCCAGGCACCCGAGAGCCCGGCGACATTGTCCCGCACTCGCCCCGAAGCCAGCCGTAAACCCGCAAGACCGTGCATGCGTGCGGAACGGGTGCAGTCTGTAAATGGCCCTACTGCCTCGGCAGGGCTTTTTCGTGTGCCGGGGCTTCGGGCACAATTTTGCGCTCCTTTGGTCAAGAGATGCGCAGCGCCGGCCACCACTACCTCCTAGAATATCGCCTTATGAACAACCCGCTGGATACGTTCCACTCGTGGCTTGAAGACGCCAAACGTCACGGCGTTCACGAGCCCAACGCCATGGCGCTGGGGACTGTGGACACCGAGGGGCGTCCTTCGGTGCGCATGGTTTTGCTCAAGCACGCCGACGAAAAGGGCTTTGTTTTCTACACCAATATTGAGAGTCCGAAAGCGGCTGACCTGCGCCACCTGCCCTACGCCTCGCTTTGTTTTTATTGGAACCCGCCCGGCCGCCAGGTGCGCGTGAGCGGTCGGGTGGAACCGGTAACCGACGTGGAAGCCGATGCATATTTCAACTCCCGGCCGTATTTAAGCCGGATCGGGGCGTGGGCCTCGAAACAATCCCAGCCGCTCGACGGCTACGCCGAACTGGAACGCGCGGTGGCCACCACCATGGTTAAACACCCCCGAGGCCGCATGCCGCGCCCGCCTCACTGGCACGGCTACCGCGTTGTGCCCGACAACATCGAACTGTGGCAGGAACGCCCCTTCCGCCTCCACGAACGCATGGATTACACGCTCTCCGACACGGGCTGGAAGGAACAAGCCCTTTACCCCTAAAGCGCCCGCTTGGGCCAAACCGACCCCAAGCTGACGGAATCCCTGCGCGCAGCCGGACCCAGCCAGACCGCTTCAGTTGCAACGGTCTTCGTGCTGGATTGTGGGCCAGAGGAGGGCTAGACCCGTTGTCAGCACTGCTCCTTATGTCTTCGCCCGAAACGCCCCAAACACCTGCCCCTGAATCGATTTCGATGAACGATTTTTCGGCTCCCGGGTGGGCAAGCCGGGGCCCCGAGGCGATCAAACAGCTGCAACTGTTTTTCGACCATGCGCCGATCGGCCTGAGCTGGCGCGAACTCGACGAACACGGCCTGCTCGGCCGCAACGTCGTTAATCGCCGCTTTTGCGAACTCGTCGGGCTCACTCCGCAAGAGGCCAGCAACATTGAGAACATCCGTCAGATCACCCACCCCGACGACTGGGCACGCCAGCAGGAGCTTACCGCCGAGATCCATGCAGGACGGCGCAACGGCTTCGTCCTGGAAAAGCGTTATCTTCGCCGCGACGGCACGGAGGTGCGCTGCGAACTCACGGTGGTGGTTGTGCGCGGCGCCGATGGCCGAGTTACCCACCATTTCGGCATGATCGAGGATGTGTCGGCTCGTTACATCGCCGAGCAGGAGGTCCGGCGCAGTGAGGCGCGGTGGCGCACCTACCTCAAAATCGCCAGCGAGATCCTCTTCGCCATCACCCCCGAGGGCGTGTATAAATTTGTATCCGACGCCTGGACTCCGAAGTTGGGCCATGAAATCGACGACATCCTCGGCCGTCCCTACACGCAGTTTGTTCACCCGGAGGACGTGGCGGTGTTGCGTGAGTTTATCGGCGAAACCCTGGAGCTGGGCGTTAACCCCCGAGGCATCGAATACCGGGTGTTGCACAAGGACGGCAGCTGGGTGTGGCACGCCACCACCGGCTCCTCCTACACCGACCGTGACGGGCGCCGGGCTTTCTTTGGCGTTGGTCGCGACATCACCATACGCCGCCAGGCCCAGGATGAACTCAAGCTCGCTCTAGCCCGCCGCGAGGAGCTCGAGCAGATCGTCAACCGCTCGCCTTCGATCGTGGTGCTCTGGCTGGCCGAGGAAAACTGGCCGGTTGCCTACGTTTCCCAGAGCATCCGCCAGTTCGGTTATTCGCCTGAAGATTTCACCGGACGCAGGCTGAGTTTCCGTGGTATCACGCACTCCGACGACCGCGAGCGGGTCGGAGCCGAGGTGGAGGCGCACGCCAACGCTGGCCACCATGAATACAGCCAAGAATACCGCATCGTGTGCGGCGACGGTTCGGTGCGCTGGGTAGACGACCACACCGTGGTGCGGTTCGATCTGGCCGGCAACGTCACCCACCACGAGGGACTGATCACCGACATCACGTTACGCAAAGATGCCGAGGACCGGGATCGCGCCTTGCGTGAGCGCGATCTGCGCCTGGCCGGCGAAGTCCAGCACCAGTTGCGCCCACACGTGTTCCCCGACATCGGCGAGGTCGAAATCGAAGCGCTGTCCCAAGCCTCCCTGCACATTGGTGGCGACTATTACGACGTGCTGCCAGTGGATGCGCGCCGCTGGGGCTTTGTAATCGCCGACGTGGCGGGCAAAGGCCCGGCCGCCGCTCTCATGATGGCCTCCTGCCGCGCCACGCTGCGCCTGTGTGCGGCAGGCGAGCGCAGCGCCGCCACCGTGGTTAAACGGGTCAACCGCGCCGTGCATAACGACATGCCACGAGGCATGTTCATCTCGCTGTTTTACGGCATCCTCGACCTCGACACCAACCGCCTCACCTACGTTCGTGCGGGCCACGAGCCTGCCCTGCTCATTCGCGCGGGCTCGACGGCACCCGAACTGTTGGCTGCCGGCGGCCTAGCGCTCGGTTTCGATGAAGGCCCGGTGTTTGATTCGATGCTGGAGGAAATCGAGATCGACCTATTGCCCGGCGACCTGCTCTCGCTCTACACCGACGGTATCACCGAGGCGGCCAACGCATCAGGCGAAGAATTTGGTCGCGACCGGTTGGTATCCGCTTTGAGCGGACAAGATCAAACACCGCTGCCCCGGGTGGTGGAGAAACTCAACCGGTACCTGCGCCACTTCTCGGCATTAGCCTCACGCCACGACGATCGCACCCTGCTGCTGGTACGCGCCCGCTAGCAGCGTTTAATGTAGCACCGCTCCTTCTATGCGCCTCATCCGCCACCTCACCCCGACCGGTCCCGCCTACGCCGCCCTCCAACCCGACGGCACCGCTATTGAAATCAGTGGTGATCCTCTGGCCAACACCCACCGGCTCACCGGGCGCATCGTCGATCAAGGCAAGCGCCTCGCTCCCGTTGTCCCCATCGCAATCATCGGGGTCGGGCTCAACTACGCACGGCATGCCGCCGAGGGAGGCAAAGCCCCTCCCGAGCGCCCCATTTGGTTCATGAAACTGCCCGGCAGCGTGCAAAACCCCGGCGACCCGATCCGCCTGCCGCGCCTCCAGCCCACCGAAAAACCCGACTACGAGGCCGAATTCGCCATCGTACTCGGCCGCGATTGCCGCGACGCCTCCCGCGAGAACGCGTTGTCTCATGTTCTTGGTTACACCTGCGCCAACGACGTGTCGGCCCGCGATTGGCAACGCGACTGGAGCGGCAGCCAGTGGTGCCACGCCAAGAGTTTCGATACCTTTTGCCCCCTCGGCCCAGTCCTGGTCACCCCCGACGAGTTGACCACACCCAATGCCCTGCGTATCCGCTCCGTGCTCAACGGCACGGTCATGCAGGACTCCTCCACCGCCGACATGATCTTCGATGTCGCCGCACTGATCGTGTTCCTGAGCGCCGACAAGACACTGCCCGCCGGCACCGTTATCCTGACCGGCACTCCCGAAGGTGTGGGCTTTGCTCGTAACCCCCCGGTGTGGTTGCGTCCCGGTGACACCATTAGCGTGGAGATCGAGGGCATCGGCACGCTCTCCAATCCGGTGGAATAAGCCGTTTTCGTGCCGCTCGACCGCCACGGGCGGGGCTTGCAACTTGCCTGCACCCGCCATTCCAAAACATCTCCAGAACCAACCTCATGAAAACTCCCCGCAGTCTACTGGCACTCCTTCTTGCGATCGTTTCTCCTGGCGCGTCCACGGCTCTTCACGCCGCCGACCAGCCCCAAGCCGACAGCGAAGACTCCGAACTGGGCGATGCAATGTCCGCCATGAACTCGGCATTCAAAAAGCTGCGCAAGCAGGTGGCCGATCCCGCGCAAAACGAGGCCTCCCTGGCCTTAGTCGCCAAACTGCGTAAGGGCTGCGTCGAGTCCACCCAGCATGTGCCCATCAAAGTCGGCCGTTTGCCCGCTGCCGAGCAGGCCGCAGCGAAACTCGCCTATCAGGACCAAATGAAGAAGCTCATTGCCACCGTGGATGAACTGGCGGCCGCACTCAAAGCCGGTAAAAACGAAGTCGCTGCCGATCTCCTTAAGAAACTCCACGATCAGGAAGAAGCCGGCCACAAGGAGTTTCGCGCCAAGAAGAAATAGTATCCCTATCGGGGCCCCAGTCACTGGGTTTATCCCGCACCGCCAACCGGCCTTTTAGCGCCCGATACGCGCCAGCGCCGCGTACAGCGACTGCAGCCGCGGCGCCGGCACGCCCTTCGCCTGGGCGCGGCGCAGCGCTTCGCCCCAAATCGGCTCCAGCTCCAGCGGCTTGCCCGCCAAAAAATCGAGCAGCGTGGACGGCTTGTAATCACCCATAGGCCGCGTGCGCTCGACCTGCGCGACCACGAATTCGTCGCTGATCACCACCCCGTGCGCCGCCGCGATCGTCTGCACCTCGCGCATCAGCGCCCAGACCTCGGCCTCCAGCGCCGTTGAACGCAAAATATCCGCCGTGCTGATACCGCCGGCGGCCACCGCCAGACCGTTGAACGGCACGTTCCACACCAGCTTGTGCCAGCGCGCGCCGGCCAGGCACTCGTTCACGCTCACCTTCACTCCGGCCCGCCCGAACACGTCGGCCAGCGCGCGGGTGCGCTCCTGCGAGGCACCGGTGAACTCCCCCGCCAAAATCTCGCCCGCCATACTGCACTCGGCGATGCCCGGTTCGGTGCGATTCACGCAGATAAAACACACACCGCCCACCGTGCGCTGCGGCCCCGCCACCGCGGCCGCAGCCTCGTCGACGCCGAGGCCGTTTTGCAGATTCAGGACCACCGTGCTGGGGTGCAGCAGCGGCGGCAGCAACCGCGTTAACTGGTCGTTGGCGGTGGCCTTGAGCGTGATCACCACCAGATCGACCGGACCGACCTCCTCCGGCGTCGCCGCCACCGTCACGTCGGGCAAGGTAAAGTGCCCGTCCGGGGCGCGCACTACGATGCCGCGCGCGCGCAGCACCGCCAGGTCGCTGCGCGCCAGAAAACGTAC
>JBILJE010000125.1:0-8511 GCA_044377395.1 Rariglobus sp.
CTGTTCGCCTCCTTTTTTCCTTCCTCCTCGACTCCGTCCATCATCGAAACTCTCCACTCCAATCCCTCTCGCTGTCTCTCCCTTGCATCAAACCCTCCTCGCTAAAACAAAAGACCCTGATTTACCGCCACCACCAAGCACAGCCCCGTGAGCACCAGTGCGCAGCGTATCTGCCCCACCCCCAGCCCGGTCAATCGCGCCACGGCCTGCCGGTAAATTTCCAGCTGGCCCGCATAGCGCACCACCGTTTTCTCTGCCCCACCCGCATCCAGCCGGTCGGTCTTGAAATCGTAAATCGTCGCCGCAACCGCACGCCCCGCCGGATCACGCATGACCACCACACGGTCGAAAATCCCCGTGATCCACGCGCCGTCGAGCACGATTTCAAACGCTCGCTCACGCCAAACCTCGGCACCCGGATAACACCTAAAAACCTCCGCGACAGCCGCCGACTCCAGGCATGCCCGCGCTTCAGCCACAACCGCCTCCCCCCACCCGGCCGCCTGCCAAGCCGCCAACACTTCGGGCGAAACCCCGCCCCACTCCACCCCCGCCAGAGCCGCATGCACCTCTGTGCCGAAATTCGCCGCCACCGAAGTCGATTCGCCAAACAGCACCGCTCCGCTCACTACGCCGGCCTTGGTGCCCGAGGGCGTGCGCGCCGGATGACGCACCACCCGCTCCGCCGTCACCAGTACTTCAATACCCTTCACAACCGGTTGCTCGCTCACGCCGTCCGCGGCAATGGCGCTGGCCTCAAACCAGTCGGCGGCCCCTTCGGCATACATTCCCGCCCCGCGCCAGTTACCCACACCGATGTCGCCGCCCACGCCCGCGGTGCCGAGCGTTTCCGCCAACAACCGCGGGAAATTATCCGACTTCGATTTTGCGCTCACCGGCTTGGTGATGAGATAAAGCGCCCGTTTGGCGCGCGTCATCGCCACATAAAACAGACACAGTTTTTCGTAAGCCGCCTCAGCCTCGGCTTCGGCCACATGGGCGGCGAGCACCGGGTCGTTCTCATGAAACAACTTCGCCGGCAGATCCATCACCCACTCCACTGAGCGATCAGCAGCTCGCTGAATAGCCAACCCTTCGCGCCGCCGGGTCGACAGGGAATTGCCCTCCAAATCGGGTAACAGCACCACGTCAAAGCCGAGGCCCTTGGACTTGTGGATCGTCATCACCTGCACCACCGCAGCGGTCTCGGCATCGCGCACCACATGCCGTCCAGCGAACTGCACAAACTCCGCCACGTCGCGGCTCCCGGTTTCATCAAACAGTTGCGCCGCCGCCGCCAATTGCCGCGCGCGCTCCCGGCTAAAGCCATCGTCGGCCGCCAGCACCGCCTCGAGCCGGCGCAACCAGGTGTCCACCGTGCGGGCAAACCCCTCGGCGTGCACCTGCTTCAGCAGCCCTTCGGTCAACGCGTCGACGCGTCCCCAGCCCGCAGCCTCGAGCGACGCCGTCAGGGGCGACATGCGCACTTGTTCCCGCGCCAGCCGGTCCCCGGGATGCGCCGCCGCTTGCAACAGCGCCAGCACCACCGTCGTGAGCGGGTTATCCGTGCCCACGTGCAAATCCGAAGCCGCCACCGCGGCCATTCCGCCCTCACGCCTCAGGTAATCCGCCAGCCACGTCGCGGTCTCGTTCGACTGCACCAGCACCGCCACGGAGAGCCCGCGTTCCAACGGTTTGATTTCGTCGAGCAACTGCAAAACCAGGGCCGCCCGCGCCTCGTCGTTCTCGCCGTGCAACCAGGCGACCTGTCCCGCCAACTGCGGCTTCGCACTTTCATGGTCGCGCCATTCGCTGATCCAGCGCTGCGCCGTGGGGCCGGGCACGCGGGCGACCAGCGCCTCGGCGTCACCAAAAACCCGATTCACGGCCGCCACGATAACCGGCCCCGAGCGCCACGATTGGTCGAGCCGCCCCTCGTCGAGGGTGCCCGGCGCCGCCTCGTTGTAGTGATTAAAAATCTCGCGAAACAGCCGCGGATCGCCCCCGCGCCAGGCGTAGATCGCCTGTTTCACGTCGCCCACATAGAACAAGCTGCGGCGCGCCTCCGGGTCTTGCACGACCTCGTCGATCAGATTGCGCAACACGCTCCATTGGCCGCGGCTGGTGTCTTGAAATTCATCGAGCAGCCAGTGGTCGAACTTCGCATCCAACCGCCAGTCCACCGCCAAGCGCGCCTCCGCCAAATCGTAACCGGCGTCGCCGTCATCGCGCGCCGCGATTCCACTCACCAGACGCGGCGCACCCAGTTCGGGCATCAGCAGCCGCTGCACGTCGGCAAACGTCAATTTACCCGCCCGCCGCACCAACTGGTGGTAAACGGTTTCATAGCCGCGCAACACGGTGTGAATTCCCTGCGTCATCTCCAGTCGGCGCTTCAATTCCCCAGCGAACACCGTCCGCGTCAGCGCCACCAACGCCGCACACGGCTCGGCCGGCACGGCCTGTTTTTTCCGCTCAATGATCAGCTCGGCTGTGCCCTCGATTAACTCAGCCCACGCCTCGACCGCTTTTTCCAAAACGTAGAGCAGTGGGTCCGGCAGCATCGCGCCCGGTGCCCACGATTCAAAGGCGGCGAGAAAATCATCCCAGCGGGCGCGTTGCTTTTCATTGGCGCAGGCACCCTCGGCCCAGCGGCGCAAAACCTGGGCCGCACCTTTCGCGTCACCGCCGCCCTCCAGCCACAACGAGCCTTCCGGCCAGATGCGCGCCGCCTGCCCCCAAGCCGCGCCTTCCGGCGCATCCAAATAGAGATTCTGGTGCTGGTCGATGAAGTGATCCAAACGCGCCGCTAAGCGCTTCTCCTCCGCCCCAAACGTGGCCCGCTTAAACGCCTCCACAAACTCCCGCTGCGCATCATCAAGTTCGCCGTTCGGCCGGGAAAACAGCTCGCGCAACACCCTCTGCCGTTCCCGCCGCGCCCCGTGCTCCTGCAAAATCTCGAACTCACCGCCAAGGCCCAGCTCCAGCGGAAACGCCCGCACCACCCGGCCGAAAAAACCGTCCAGCGTGCCCAGCGCCAGCCGGTGCATCGCCGCCGTCATCCCGCGCAACAATTTCAAAAAGTCCTCCGGCCCGAGCTGGGGTTCACCGATCTCCGCCGCAATCCGCTTTGCCTCCGCAGCGTCACTGGCCGCACGTGCCAACTTGTTCAAAATTTCGTCGAAAAACTCTCCCGCCGCTTTGCGGGTGAACGTGAGCGCGACGATGCGCTCGGGCGGCGCGCCACCGGCCAACAATTGCACAAAACGGTTGGTCAGCGCGTAGGTTTTCCCCGAACCCGCCGAAGCGAGGATCATCTGGTGCGTAAGTGATTTCATACGACAGCCTCCTCATCCGGCATGACCGGCGCGTCTTGCTGCGGCTCAACCGGCTTCCAGTCCACGCTCGCCTCGGCACCGTTAAAAAACAGTCCGGCAAAATCATCCCACTCAGCAGGCACGTCCTCGGACGGAGGCCAGAACGTGCGCGCTTGCACCGCCGCCACCACGCCCTCCGCGCAGCGCCGCGCCGCCGCTTGCAGCGCGCCGTCGTAGCCGCCCCACACCGCGATTCCCGTTTCGCCCGAAGCTTTCGGCAGATTAAAATAACCGCAGCTCACCGCGTGCCCAAACTCCTCAGCCACCGCCTCCAGGTAAAGCGGTAGTTGCAGGTCGATCCAGACCGACTCCTCGCCGTCCTTTGTCACAAAACGAGCATACTCTGGCAGCGCCTCCACGTCCTCGCTACGCTTGAGCGAGCGGATGTGTGCGTCGGCCGGATTCACCGGTTGATCCGAGGTTTTGTAGTCGAGCACGCGCACTGCTCCGGTGAGCTCGTTGCGGTCGATGCGGTCGATCTTCCCGCGCACCGGCAGGCCGCCCAAGTTGATTTCAAATTTCATCTCGGTGCGCTCGATAACCCAGCCTTCGGCGCGTTGTTGCGCCTGAATTTCCGCGACCTTGGATAACCGCTGGCGGGCCGATTCCAACTGCACCACGAGGGGCAAAATCGGCGTGTCGCCGTAAAGCTCGCGGGCGCGGCGTTCCAATTCGCCCAGCAAAAACCCGCGCAACACGCCGGCGTCCGTGCAGTCGCGCACCGGCGAATCGGGCTGGCCCATCGCCTCCAGCGCACCATGGCAAAGGTTGCCGAAATCCATCGCGTCGAGCTCCGCCTTGTGCGGATCGACCGCCGCCATTTTCAGCCCGTGTTTTAAATAAAAGCGGAACGGGCATTTGAGGTGATCGCGGAACGCCGTGACGGATAGTTTTTCGATTTTGGCGTCGGTGCGCGGCGCGAGTTTCCAGGCACGCCGCCACGCCGGGGCAGGCCGTGCCGCCGCCACTGGGCTAAACAAAAACCGAACGCGCTCGGGCAGGTCGGCATCGGCGCATTGCAGCAGCAGGCGCGATGGTCGCAACGGGTCGCCCGCCGCCGAGGTTTTACCCACCAACAGATCGAGCCTCCCGCGTCCGTCAGCGCGGGCCGCCGCCAACGCGTGCAACAAATAGGCGTCACGGGCGAAGCGCGCGGCGTTGGTTTTTAGCCCAAGACGGGCGCGCAGCGACTCCGGCAAAAAGGGATCGCCCACCACCGCGTCGGGCACGCAGCCGTCGTTAAACCCGGCCACGATGAGGTGCGGCACGTCATCCCAAAGCAGCTCCAGCCACCCTTGCAATTCGACGGCGCCCGCGGGCTTTTCATCGAAACGCTGGCTATCGCCGAACGCGCGCAGGGCCAGCTCCCAGACCTCTGAGGAGGCCAGCCCCGGGAAGTGTTTCACAGCGGTCTCCAGCTCGGCCAGCACCTCGCCCCAGCCTTGTGCCGCCTCGACCGCGAGTGCGTCCTCAGGCACCCCGAGGTTGAAGCGGCGGTTTTTAAAAACCTCGGTGAGCACGCGGCGCACGTTGGCGGGGAATTCGCCGGCGCGCAGCGTGGTGCGCAGGCGCGAAACTGCAGTGAGTGCAGACAACAACGCGGCCCGTTGCGCGACGCGAAGCGGATCGACGGGGGCGTTTTCCGCGAGGGTTCGGGCGGCGGAGAGCGTCGACGGCAAATGCGCGGTGTGCAGGTCGTCGAGGGCAGACAAAAGTTGCGAGGGCGAGCCGCCCAGCCAGGTCAGCACATCGGGGCAACGCAGCAGCGCAGCCACCGCAGCGAAAGACGGCTCGTCGCCGACCAACTCGCCCAACGCGGTGAGCAGCGTGTGCAAAGCCGAGGAACGCAGCGGCCGCCCCTCGGGGTTGAAGGCCGGCACGCCGGCCCGGGCGAGGCCGTTTTCCAACGACGGCAACACCTCGGCATCGGCCACGCCCACGCCGAGACGCCCCCCTGGCGTTTCGCCGTAACCGCTTGCGCAGGCGACGATCAACTCAGCCTGCGCGGACGGGTCCGCGCAAAGCCGCACACGTTGCGTAAAATCCGGCCAGGCCAGCGTCTGTGTTGCCCAAAACGCGGGGTTCGGGTGGCCCCACGCGTCGAAACTGTCCACCGAGTCGCCCGCCGCGAGCACCACCACCGGCAAGCCCGCCTCGGCGAAGGCGGCGAGCACGCGCACGGCAAGCGGCAGCGGGTCGGGAGAACCGGCGAGCACGATTTGGCGAATGCCCACCGGCGGAACCGGCGCGGCGGCGAAGGCGATTTTCGCCGCCTGCGGGTCGCACAGCCCGCGCGCGGCCAGGACAGCATCGCAGGCGGCCTCCAGTTCGCCCAGTTGCACCCAGCGATCTGCCTCGGGAAAATTTACGCCGGCGCGCATCACCACATCACCCATACGCAGACCGCCTTCGGCCAAGGTGGCTTGCAGGCGGACAAATTCGCGCGCCAGCCGTGAAGCCCAGGCAAAGGAGCGGGCCGGTGGATCGACCGGA
The DNA here is from genome assembly GCA_044377395.1 of Rariglobus sp. Classification (GTDB taxonomy): domain Bacteria; phylum Verrucomicrobiota; class Verrucomicrobiia; order Opitutales; family Opitutaceae; genus Rariglobus. Next base: position 5,871 of record JBILJE010000125.1, read on the forward strand.
AAGACCGCGCGCAAGGTGCCGAGATCGGCCGAGCGCAGCACCTCGGTCCAGGCCAACAAAAATTCGGCTCGCGTGGCGACGGTGGTGCCGGTCGGCGCGGGGCTGGCGACCAGTTGCTCGGGCATGAGGACGCGCGGCGGGAAAACGGCTTGGTTACGCGCGGCGGCGTGGGTGGCGAGCGCCTCGCGCAGGCGCCGGCCGGCTTGGCGTGTGGGCACGACCACAAGTTGCGCGGAAAGATCTAGCGCGGCGACGCCAGACCAGTCGGCGGCGAGCCAGGCAACGACGGCTGACACCAGCGGCTGGTTCCAAGGCAGAACGTGAAGGCGAGGTGAAGGCATCCGGAAAGTGGAGGCATTTACACGGGGTTTCGCATGCACAGACAACCCTGCATGTTGGGAACCACGAACACTGGTTACAATCAATGCCTGTAAGTCATCATTAAAAATAACTAACAGTGAATGAGTTGCGTGGAATCAGGGGATAACCTCCTTCGTTTCATACTGAACCAGGGGTTAGTGGCGGTCCCGGCAATTGAAGTCGGACCTTTCGAATTCGGCATTTTTAACCACAAAAAACGCAAAAACGCACAAAACGGGACAAGGAAATTCGTGCGGGGCGATTTTTCGTAATTTTGCGCCTTTTGCGGTTAACCAGCTTGGTGAATTCCCGTTCTAATATTGGTTTTGTCGTTAACAAGCCCTACAGGCACTGTGGTTAAAATAGCGTAAAAAAAGCCGCCGCCGCAGACTCATTGGCGAACCACCCATCGCGCTTAATCATTCAACTTGTTGCAGTTAAATAATTAGACCCACACAGGGTTAAGGCCGAAGGACCCTATTGACTAGAGCCCTTATTGATGTCGCGCATTTCGGGACATTCCCGCATGATCCAAATCAGTTGTCTCACGCCATGCGATCGCCTACCTCCCGCCCCACTGCTGAATTGTTCGGTCTACGCCGAGGCAAGTCATTGTTTAAAAACACGACTGGGGGCAGCAGGCGTATATTCAACCAGCGCGGCATGACGCTAGCGGAAGTGATTGTCGGGATGCTCATTCTCGCCTTTGTGGCTGCAGGAGCGGTGGCTCTGGTCACCACCAGTTATCAAATTAGTGAAAGAACGCGCCTAAGTGACAATGCGCGAGCCGTCCTGCGCACTTACGGTGATCAGTTCTTAACACTAGAACCGGATAGTTTCGCAGCTGCTGCGAACCTAGTTGGACAAAATCCGCAGCAATTCATGGATCTACGTAATGACCCGACACATACTGCAGCAACCATTACCGAATCCATCGGTGAGCATGGTGGGACAGTAGTCGCGGCGACCATTACGCGATCGGTTTCATTCGTCGACATTGCTACAGGTGACAACATTTCCCCCGGCACCCAAAATCAAGCGGGATACCTACTCCGGGGCACCTTCACGGCATCTTACCAGTTTGCCGGTAAAACCCAGTCCGTGTCTTTTTCTCTCATGCGCGCCTGCGTAACCCAATGAAAACTTCCTTTATCAAGCTCAAGCGTGCATTTCGCCTGCGCAGGGCGTTTACCCTGGTTGAGATCATGTTTTCGCTAACCGTAGGCATGTTGGTGCTTAGTGCGGCAGCGAGTCTTTTGATACTCATGGCACGCACTAATTACAAAAACACGCTCGTGGTGGATAGCTCCACCGGAACACGCTTGGTGCAAGAACACCTTAACCGACATCTCTCGACGGCCATCAGCCAATTCACGCCACCCAACGGCACTGCGACAGTCGCTATTAGCCCTGTCTACACGGACCCATCGACGACCACCCCTGTGCGGTTCGCGCAGATCACTTATCGCTATGCCGTAGGAGGTTACTGCATCTCTCAACCCACGGCATCCACGGCTAGCTCGATCACCCTGACCTGCTCCGCTGAAACGCAACCACGCCGTGGAGACTATTTGCTGATGGATAACCCGAATATCGGCACGGGAATCCTAATCGAAGGAGTCAGTGATTCGCGCACTGCGGGCACGGCGGGCAGCGTCACGCTTAGTTTTCCGAGCACGACCATTGGTACCGCCACCCTAGCCGCCGGCGGTACCGTTGGCGCTGTTGAGAGTGGTGGAATCGCAACCATCCATAGGCAAGGCGCGTACATGACCACCACTCCGGTGGCAGGCGAAAACACGGTCAACCTCCTCTGGTATGAATCATACCCCAACAGCGCGCTAGTCCCCAACAGCACCCCAGTGATCCTGAGCAATAATGTCGATGCGACCAATCGGCACTTATTTGCTAGACAGGCCAATACCTCGGGGTCAGTCGAAGCGATCAGTTGGTCATTCGCCTACCAGGCGCAGACGCAAGACCAACGTTCGGCGCAGGCCCTACCGGGCAATAGCACGTTCTGGGAAACCAATTCGGCTAACGGCTACATTCTGCCGAAGTCATCCGCCACGGTTCCACTCGGGTCCCCTCCGCCACCCCAAACCACCCTGATTTCTACCACCACCCTCGAACCTACCACCTCTACCACCACCCTCGAACCTACCACCTCTACCACCACCCTCGAACCTACCACCTCTACCACTACCCTCGAGCCTACCACCCCTAAAACAACCCTCAAGTCTACCACCCCTAAAACAACCCTCAAGTCTACTACCCCTAA
>JBILJE010000385.1:0-2729 GCA_044377395.1 Rariglobus sp.
AGGTGTAATGGGGATCGTTGGGACCGGCCGCTGGAGGAGTGCCGTTTTTGGCCCACTGCCAGCCGCCATAGCCGCTCCATTCCTGTGTGCACAGGGGATCGGTCGAGGTGGCGAACAGTTGGGCGTTAAAGGAGGTCGATGTTGAACCCGGGCTGGCTGCGGTGTCGGTGAGCCAGCAGCGCAGCAGGGGACGCAGGGAGATGGTGCGGAACTTGGCGGCTATTTCGCTGGGCATGGTCATGCCGGTGCTGCGAAGTGCGCTGGCCAGGCCGGGATCAGAGAGTGCTGCAACGGGCAGGCGATTGGGTAGCCGGGGTGGCCCGCGCCAGACGCGGCGGTCGAGCAGGTAGAGGGGCTCGCGCTCGGCAAGGAACGGGCGCAGGTCGGCCGGCACCGGCGAGCCATCGGGTTTGACCAACGTGACCTGGAGGCGGGCGGGATCTGCAGGATCGGTGACCGCATGGTGGCGGAGCGGTTCGTCTTCGATGCGGAAGGGAGAACCATCAGCCATCACCACAGTCGGTAGCGCGGGCGGGTGGGCGAGAATGCGGGCGAAAAGGTCGCAGGCCAGGACGCGTTGATAACGCAGGTCGTGGGAGCGGTTTTCCAACCGCAGGAGCAGGCCGAGCGCACGGGCGGGCTGGGGGAGTGCTTCAAAATCGGCCAGACCGGCATCCGTGAGTTGGCCGAGCCATTTTTGGGTGGGGGCTTTCCAGCCTTTACCGATTTGGGCCTGCACCTCGAGCCGCGCCTTGCCGTCCGGTTGCAACAACACCCGCAGGTCGGCCGGCATTTCAAAGACGGACTCGTCGCCGGGTTGGTTTTGGGTGAAACGCTCGATGGTCGCCGGTGCGAGGAGAGCGTTGCGCCAATGAGTGAGCTCTTGCTGCACCAAGCGGGACTCGGCCGCGGCGCGCACCGCCGAGGTGTCGGTCATGACCTGAAGGACCTCGGGGATGGCTTGGTTGGAGCGCTGGTAGTCGTAGGCGAGGTATTGCCAAAGTTCCCACGGATCGGTGGGGGGCTGAGAGGGCGGCCACCAGCCATTAAACGCGGGCTCCCATTCGCTCGGGGCGGCTTCGCGGCTGACCACGAATTCGCGCGCGCGAATGTTGGCCGGCATGATGCGACCATGGGCTTGTAGATCGCTAAAAAGCGCGGCCAGACGGCCCAGCAAGCGGCCTTCGTCGGAGTTGATTTCCCGGCCCAGTTTTTCGGCCAGCTTGGCCGACCATTCTTGGCGGAAGGAGGGTTTGTCGGCCAGCGCCGAGGCCTCGGCTTTGGTTTTTCCGGTGATGCGCGTGATGGTGACCTGGCCGGTGGTGGGGCGCACGATTTGGCGGTTAAGCCAGGTGCGGCCCAGTGCGTAGGCGTGTTTACAGTCCACCTCAAGCGGACACGTGCATTCAGAAAACCAGCGTTGCCCATCCCAACTCAGGGTCGAGGTGTAGGGTTCGCGCTCGGTTCCTTGTACTGAACCGGTGACCACCCCGTCGTCTTCCCACATGTCGATGACGCGACGCCCACGAGCGTAGGATTCCCCCCGTTTGGTCGTCGTGATGTCAAGGCCGGCGAGATAACGGGTGAGCGCACTGAGAGCGTCCGGCGATTTAGGATCAGGGGAATGAGCAGGCACGTCAGGCAGGAGTGGGGAGTCGGAAACGAGAACGGGAAGGCGAGGGAGAGGCGGTTTTTAGTAAACCTGCTCTTCCAACAAGGCGAAAAGTTCGGCCTCGGTGATGCGTTTTTGCTGCATCGAGTCGCGCTCACGCAGGGTGAAGGTGTCGCCTTCCTTTTCGATCGTGTCGAAGTCGATGGTCACGCACCAAGGCGTGCCGATCTCGTCCTGGCGACGGTAGCGGCGGCCGACCGCGCCGGCCTCGTCGTAGAAACACGGATACTTGCGCTTGAGTTTGGTGTAGAGCGCTTGAGCGCGGGCGACCAGCGCTTCTTTGTTTTTAAGTAGCGGGAGCACGGCGACCTTCACCGGGGCTAGGCGCGGGCTGAGGCGCAGCACGGTGCGCGTCTCGGTGTTGCCCTTCTCGTCAGTGACCTGCTCCTCGGCGTAGCCGGAGGCGAGTACCGCCAGGAAGATACGATCGAGGCCGACGGCGGGCTCAATCACGTGGGGGACGAATTTCTTCTTGGTGGCCTCGTCGAAGATTTCCTGCGGTTTACCGGAGGCGTTGGCGTGTTGGGTGAGGTCGTAGTTGCCGCGTGCGGCGATGCCCCACAGCTCCTGCACGCCAAAGGGGAACTTGAACATGATGTCCGTTGTGCCCTTGGAGTAGAACGCCAGCTTCTCCTTGAGGTGATCGAACTCGGAAATGTGCGAATCAGGCAGCCCGATGCTCTTAAGCCAGTCCTTGCACCAGTTGATCCAGTAACGGTGCCACTTCGCCCAGTCGTCGTCCTCGTGGATGAAGAATTCCATTTCCATCTGTTCAAACTCGCGGGAGCGGAAGATGAAGTTGCGCGGGGTGATTTCGTTGCGGAATGACTTGCCGGTTTGGGCGATGCCGAAGGGCAACTTGACGCGACCAGTGTCCACCACGTTTTTGAAATCAACGAACATGCCCTGAGCTGTTTCGGGGCGCAGGTAGGCGACCGACGAGGCGTCGGTCATCGCGCCGACGTTCGTCTGGAACATCATGTTAAAGGCGCGCGGCGGGGTCAGATCTGGGTTGCCGGTGGCGGGCGAGGGGATCTGGGTGATTTCCTCGGGGCGA
>JBILJE010000209.1:0-5738 GCA_044377395.1 Rariglobus sp.
CACGGCGGCGAGGGTGCCTTGGACGGCCTTTTTGCGCTTCATGAGCTCGGCGGCGGCCTGCAGCTCGCCGGTCGTGTCGGCGCTCTCAAGCGCAGAGACGTAGCCGATTGTTTGGGCGACGCCGTCGGCACCGGTGATGACCACCGGTGCGAAGAAAAGTTGGTCGGCGCGGTAGCGGTTTTTGGAGACCTTGCAGTCAACCAGTGGGTCGCTGAAGCCGGCGACGTGGCCCGAGGCTTCCCAGACCTTGGGATGCATGATGATGGAGGTCTCGATGCCGACGACGTCGTCGCGGCGGCGGACCATGTCGTTCCACCAGCAGTCGCGGATGTTTTTCTTCAATTCGACGCCGAGAGGGCCGTAGTCGAAGAAGCCGTTAAGCCCGCCGTAGATTTCGGAGGAGGGGAAGACGAAGCCGCGGCGTTTCGCGAGGGAAACGATGGCTTCCATGAGATTTGCAGGCTCGGTGGTGGACGGCGTGGACATAAGAGTCGGCGGATATAGCGCAGCCGCACTCCAGCGGTCAATGGTGGTGTGCGTTAGCAGCAAAGATAGCGGCAAGCTGCGCGCCCGGCTCCAACTCACCCAGCGGGTACGCCGACACCAAAGTTTCACCTATTTGGTGACACTGGCGCTTGCGCTGGACACTTCAGGCCTCGGGTCTACCAGTGGTCTTCCTTCCTATGAAAACATTACTTCTCCCCCTGATTGCTTGTTTTGCCCTGGTATCAGCTGTGTTCGCTGCCGACGCGGCGGCTCCGTCCAAGATTGCCGATATCTCGCTGGCTGACCTCAAAACCGCGATCGCTGCGGGCAAGGTCTCCGTCATCGACGTCAACGGCTCTGCCTCTTACGCCGCCGGCCACATTCCCGGCGCCATCGATTACACGGTTACCAAGGATAAATTCGCCTCCGTGTTGCCCGCCGACAAAGCCGCCTTGGTGGTCGCTTACTGCGGCAGCCCAAAATGCGGCGCTTACAAGAAGGCCGCCAACGCTGCCGTTCAATTGGGTTACACCAACGTGAAACACTTCTCGGGCGGCATCTCGGGTTGGAAAAGCGCGGGCGAGCCGACCGAAGCAGCCAAGTAATAGCTGTGCGTCTCGAAGTAGCGCAGACGTCCAGTCTGCTTTCGCTCTGCCCAACGGACCGGAGTAGATCGGTAAGTCTGCGCTACGTTCGTCAGGCTCCCGCCCCCGCCTCAGGCCGCATTACGTTGGGGGCTTTGGTCGGCGGCGGGCACTTGCTCTGCCACGGGATCGTCGCCCCACAACTCAACGTCCATAGCCGCAGCTGCCGTTGCCACAGCTGCTGGTTTAGCATCCCTCGGTGCGGGTTCGCTGGAAGGCACCGGTGCTGTCTCCACCGGCAACGGATCGTCACCCCAGAGATCGATTTCGCCCACCGGCGTCGCCGCAGCGTCCGCCCCAGCCCCAGCCCCAGCACTGGCACTGGCTACAGGCGGCAGGTCGTCAAAGCCAAATAGGTCAACGTCAGCGCTCGCTCCGTCGCTTGCACCCGAAGTGCCACCCGCCGTCGTGTCACTTGCAGCACCCGCCGTCGCCACTGTGGCCGCTGCCGCCCCCAGAACTGCCGCCCCAGTGCCCAGAGAGCGATTATGCACGTCCACTTGGGATTGCATGGTGTAGCCCTTTTTAAATTGGTCCAGCAGGCCCGTGGTGTCGGTGGTCACACCTTCGGCGTCAGCCGTGGTGGCTGCCCTGGTTTGGAGCGCGACTACCCGCGCATGCAGCGCTTCGATTTGTTTCACCGTCGAACTTGAGAAGTCCGAATGCCCCACAGCTGTGCTGATTTGGGCATCCAGCAGGGGCAGTTGTTCACCAATTTGCAGCAGGATCTCTATAGTGTGGTCTCGGTAACTGTGCAGCCGGTCCTCATCCGCAGTCGTTTCGAGGATCAACTGGGAGAAAAAACTTTCGGTTTGCGCGCGGACCTGGCCGAAGGAATCGATCAGATCGCCCAGCCCGTTGGTGATGGTGTCGATCTCGGTGGCGAGCTGTTCACTGAGCCGGCAGGTGGTGATGGAAACCTCGGTGGCACGGGCCGAGACCACTTCGAGTCCGGTGCCTTGGGCGACGTGGGCGGATTGCACCTCGGCGTTCAGGCCGATGAGGTGAATGTCCAGAGTGAGGTCGCGCATAAAAACGGTGAACTGCGTGCTCATGCCGCGGATCGGTTCGATGGCGCGGTGGGTTTCCGTCACCAGGTCATTGCTGGCGCGAATGAGTTTGCCGACGTTTTCGAGCGCCTCGATCAGGTTTTGAATTCCCCCGTCGATGGAGATGTCCATGGCTTGCGCTTCCTGCTTCATGCCGAATGACTGGTTAAGCGAGGTCATGAACTGGACGATACGGCCTAAGCCGCCACCGACTTGGCTGCCGGCTTCCGACAGCTCGCGAGTCATGACTTCGAGTTGGGCAGTGACCAAACCGCTGGATTGTTCAATAAAGCGCAGGGTGCGACAGCCGCCCGTGCGATCGGAAGGCATGGTGTCTTGGGCAACTCCTATCTCGTGCAGGATGGTGTTCAGGTGTTGCAGCTTTTGGTTAAGCATGTCCTGGGCTTGCAGGGACATCACCACGATGCCGGTCTCGCGTTTAACCTGAGGCACGATCGATTCGACGTGGAGGTCGCGAGCTTGGTTTTTGGCGTAGTTGGCTTTGACGGAGCCGATCGATTGTTCGAGTTGGGTGCGTAGCGCGGTGAGTTGCTGGCGCGTGGCTACTTGGCGCTGGCGAAGGCTCGTTGCTGCGGAATCTAAGTTTATGCCGATGTTTGCGATGATCTCGAATTTCTCCTTAAAGCCCGTCTCAACGCGTTCGCAGATGCGGCTGATCTCGGTGTTGAGCGCAAGGAAGATGCTTTGTTGTTCGGGTGGCAGCGTGGCGGACTCCACGCGGAATAGCACCTGCACGTATTTGAGCGGCGTGAGCGCTTCAGTGAGGTTTTGCTGGGCCGGGAGACTGGCACGGATTTGCTGGCCGGTTGCGATCAGGCGTTCGATCAAGTCCACGACTTGGCGGTCGCTGGCTTCGGCAAACTCAATGCCTGACCAGATGTGCGCGGCGGCTTGTTCGATGATCGCGGTGCCACCGTCAGGACCCTCCGATAGAGCGACCAGGCGGTGACTTTGGTCGACGAGTTTACGCTCGATATCCATGGTGGTCTCAAGGATTGAACCGATCTCCAAAAAGCCTGTTTCCACGGCCTTCATCGCTTGGTCCAACTCGGTGGCGGCGGCGGTGACCTCGGCGAACGGGCCGACCAATTGGGTGCGCCGACGTGTGCTGGGCTGGAGATTGCGCAAACGGGTGGCCAAACGTGGCCAAAAAGCGGGTGGTTTCATTTAACACCAACAGGTTGATAGACCGTTGCGCGGCCCAGGCCGACCGATTGCCAACTGGCATCGAGGTTGATCGTGGTTTCGGCCGAGCCCAGTAGCAGTGAGCCCTGGGGTTGGAGGGTGGCGCAGATGTTGCGCAAAATCGCCTGTTTGGTCGGGACTTCGAAATAGATCATGACGTTGCGCATCAGCACCACGTCAAACAGCGGCAAGCGCGGCCACGGTTCGATCAGGTTCATGGGACGGAAGTCCACCATGCGCCTCAGCTCGGCGTTGGCGGTCCAGATTTTACCGTCCTGGGTGAAGTATTTTTTGATCAACGCGGGGCTCAGGCCACGGTTGATTTCGAACTCGTTGTAAGAACCGGCGCGGGCCTGCACGAGCACGGTGGAACACAGGTCGGTGCCGATGATCTGGATCGCCCAGTCGCTGAGCTGGGGGAAATGCTCCCGCAGCATCATGGCGAGGCTGTAGGCCTCCTGGCCAGTGGAGCTGGCGGCGGACCAGAACGAGAGGCTGCGCTGGGCGGCGCGTTGGGCGATGAGCTTGGGAATGATGGTTTCGCGCAGGGCATCAAAGGGCGCGATGTCGCGGAAAAAGAACGTCTCGTTGGTGGTGAGCGCATCGAGAACTTTGTTGTGAAGCGGATTACTGGGAGGGGTTTTGCGCAGCAGGTTGATGAACTCCGGCACGCTGCTGCAGGCGTTGCTGGAGGCCAGCGAGCTTAGGCGCGACTCCACGAAGTAATCCTTGCCCGGCTCGATGATGATCGCGGCGGAGCGGCGGGCGAAGCTGGTAACAAATTCGAAATCGGCGGGGAGGAGGGCCACGAGAAGTTGGGGGGGGGGCGAGGGTTAAGGACGCGAGGCGGGCAGGAGGCGCAGGAGGGCGCCGGCGATTTCTTGCAAGGGCAGGATTTGGTGGGCGAGGCCGGCTTCGGCGACGTAACCGGGCATGCCCCAGACCACGCTGGTGGCCTCGTCCTGGTCGAGGATGGTGGCACCACGCTCGCGCAACACGGTACAGCCATGCAGGCCATCCTGACCCATGCCCGTCATGATCAAGGCCAAGGTGGCTCCGCCGTAGACGGTGGAAACGCTGCGAAACAGGACATCGACGGCCGGGCGGCAGGAGTTTTCGGGAGGTCCGTCGTGCAGGTGCAGGCGCACCACGGCCCCGTCGCGGCGCACCTCCATGTGGCGACCGCCGGGGGCGATGTACACGTTACCCGCCTCGACCAACTGGCCCTCTTGGCCTTCATGGAATTTGAGCGGTGAACCCTTGCCGAGGCGTTCAGCGAGCATCTGGGTGAAAAGGGGCGGCATGTGCTGGACGATCACCACGGGCACGGGCAGAGGCCGGGTGATGTCCTTGAACACGGCGGCGAGGGCATTGGGCCCGCCGGTCGAACAACCGATACAAAGGACTGCTGGCGAGGTGGACTTGGCGGGTGAGGGGCTGGTTTTCAGTGCCGGACGAGCGGCTGAAGAAGCCGGGAAAACTCCGGTGGATCCAGTGGAGTTGCTCGCAGGTGCGCCGACTGCGGGCGGAGGTGGCGGGATGTGGCGACAGTGGGTTTTGATCTTGGGGATGAGCTCGTTTTTGAGCCGTTCCAAGCCCTCGGCGATGTTGCCCACGTTGGACGGTTTGGTGACGTAGTCGGTGGCACCTGCGTCGAGCGCCTCAAAGGTGGATTCGGCCCCCTTCAGCGTCAGCGTGCTGAACATGATGACCGGCAGTTTGGGGTAGGTTTTGCGCAGTTCGCGAACGGTTTGAATACCGTCCATCTCGGGCATCTCGATATCCATGGTGAGGATGTCGGGGTTAACCTGGGGGATTTTTTGCAGGGCAATTTTCCCGTTGGCGGCGGTGCCCACGACCTCCAATTGGGCGTCGCTGCCCAGCGCCTCGGAGATCATTTTACGCATGACCACGGCATCATCGACAACCAAAACACGGATACGAGGCATGGGTAAAAAGGGGTAGGCGCAACGGCGCGGTTACAGAGGGAAAGAGGGCAGGCGCACAGGGGTTAATCGGTCACTTTGAGCTAATCTTAAACGCAATACGCAAAATCCCTAGTTGGGGTGGGCAGGGGAGTTGAACTCAGTTGCGAGCTGAATTGCTGGAGAAGGGAGTGTTGTGGGGCGGCATGTGCCGTTGGATTACGGGGCGGTACGGCTGCCGTGGCGGCGTTCGTGCCTCGGTGGGAGTGGATGGCATGGGGCGAGAGAACGAGTAGGAGTAAGAGAACGAGAACGATTTACGGAGGGACGACCTCCGTGTCGTCCGTGATCGAGCCAGCCCACACGGAGGTGGGCCCTGCCTAGGAAACAGAAAAGGCCACGGGCGAGAGAACGAGTAGGAGTATGAG
>JBILJE010000126.1:0-8424 GCA_044377395.1 Rariglobus sp.
ATCGCTGAGCTATTTACCAAATCACATGCGAAAAAACCGGACCTTCGCTGTGCGAGCCATTGATAATCAACAACTTTAAGTGGGACAGCACTGAGGTGGACCCTCCCTTATCCTCGGAGGGACGACCTCCGTGTCGTCCTAGGCTAATAAATCCACACTCCGGTGCTGCCGCCCTAGGGATACCCGGAGTGGTTGCCCCCAACATTCGTCAACGGTTTTGGCCGGAGCTCGTGGCGTGAATCGGTGTCTCGTTATCGAGGAAAATCCAGCGCTCCACCTCGACTTTGTGGCGGTTGAGTGCTTCGGCGTATTCCGGTTTTTTTACCAAGCTGTCGGGCGAGTTCATCACCATCTGGATCCGGTCATTGGGGACGTGGTGCTTAAGCAGCATCAGCGAGGCATCGTAGTCACGGCTGTCGTAGGCGATGCCGAGCTTGCGGTAGGCGTCGTCGGAGGAGCAGGCCTGATGGGTTTCGGCCATCATCGCGTCGGTTGCATAGGCACCGAAGCCGGCCCCGCGCCCGTCGTTGTGCAGAAGTAAAAGCGCACCGCTGCCGTAGTTGATGATGTGTTTGACTGACTGCTTGAGCTTGTCGCGGTTCTCCATCGTGCACAGCGGGAAACGGTTGAAGAGTGACTCGCTATGGATGCGCACCACCGGGCTGTCGGCGGGGGTGGGTTTGCCGTGGGTCAGCACGACGACATCCTCGCTGGTGACGATGTCGTAATAAACGTGGACGCGGAACCAGTAGGGCGTGGTCAGCAGGTCGACCATCGGATCGTGGGGGTGCTGCTTTTTGAAGGCCGTGAGGTGATCGACGGATATTTTAACCAGGTATCGCTGGTCGCGGATGCGCTGGTAACCGAGCACGATGGGGCGCGGGCCCGACATGTAGTGCTCGATGGCGTGGTGTTTGAAGAGCGTCTGGAATTGCGCCTCGGTTAACAGGATTTCGTTGTCCACCGGCTTCATCGGCAGGAAGTAACTGGCTGAATAGATGAAGCGCCGGGCTTCGGGCAGTGCGTAGGGTTTAAACGGCACGACGGGCTCGGGGGGCAGGGCGCGTTTGACCTTGGTGGCCGACGGTCGCTTGAGAATGTGACCGCCGGCAGCTTTGGAGGTGAGGTAGGCTAGGTTGAACGGACCGGGCTCGAATTCCAGCGCCTCGGTGCCAGCCACTTCAAGGCCTTGAGCACGCAGCGCGTCCACTTTATCGGGATTGTTGGTCAGAACGGTGAAGGCGGCCTTGATGCCCAAGAGGTGGCAGATGTGGGAAATACTCTCGTAGTTGCGATGGTCCTTCTTGAGCCCCATTGCCGAATAGGCCTCGAAGGTGGACAGTTGGTCGAGTGAAGCCTGCACGAGCATGCGGTCGCGTGACTTGCCCACGTAGCCCACGCCGCGTCCCTCCTGCATGAGGTAAAACAGGATACCACGGCCCTTTTCGGCGATGACTTTGAAGGCTCCCTCCAGCTGCTGCACGCAATCACAGTCGCACCCGCGCAGCGTCTCGCTGGTCACGCACGAAGAGTGGATTCGGGTGTGGAGCATTTTAGCCTGCAGGATGTCGCCATGGCTCAGGGCGATGATGTAGTGTTTGTCGATCAGGTCTTGAAAAATGTAGGCGCGGAACAGGCCGAAGCGCGTGGCCAGCGGGCAGGTGGCCAAAAACAATGTCGTCCCGTAAAGCGGGCGCTCGTCGATCATTTGCGGGTTGGCCACGCTGCCGACTGCATGCTGGAGCTCCGCGATGAGCGCGGTGAAATCAGGCTCGGGGGTAGAGGGCAGGGCGGAATCAACCGGGTTTTTCTTGGGCATAACGGATTTCGATGCGAGTAAGCAGATAACTTGCAGGTTGTCCTTGGCGGAGCAACGAACGATTTTCGCCACCATGCCGGTGATCGACGCCCATGTGCATTTGTATCCGCCTGAAGTGAACCGCGATCCGGCGGCTTGGGCCGTCGCGCACGGCGAACCGCAGTGGTCGCTGATGTGCACGCGCGTACGCAAAACAAGTGGCCGTCCGGTCCAAGGGTTTCCCTCGCTCGCCGAGTTGTTACGCGACCTCGATCAAGCGGGCGTGGATCGCGCCGTCCTGTTGGGCTGGTATTGGGAAAACCAAGCGAACTGCGTGGCGCAAAACCGTTTTTACGCCGAGTGCGTGCGCGCCCACCCAGACCGGTTGTCGGCGTTCGCCACCGTGCACCCGGGGGCCGGTGCCGATGCGTTGGCCGAGATGCACCGTGCCCGGGACGCGGGGTTGATCGGGCTGGGTGAACTCTCGTCGCATGCGCAGGGCATTGGGCTCGACGATCCGCGTTGGCGTGCCGTGCTCGGGTTGGCAGGCGAGTGGCGCTGGCCGGTGAATCTCCACGTCACCGAGCCTGAGTCTCGCGCTTACCCGGGGCGTGTGGAGACCCCGCTGGTTGATTTTAACGCGCTGGCGACCGCGTTCCCCCAGGTTAAATTCATTCTGGCCCACTGGGGAGGGCGACTGTGGCGTGCAGGCGAAGCGTGGCCGGTTAACGTTTGGGTGGATACCGCCGCAGCTCCCTTGCTCTACACCGATGATGCGGCGATCTGGGCCGAAGGCTTGGCGGCGGCCGGTGCCGGACGTGTGCTTTGGGGAAGCGATTATCCTTTGGTTCTTTATCCGCAAACGAGCGGAACTGAAACACTGCCAGGGTTCTTGGCCGAGGCCCGAGCGCGCGTGAGGAGCGAGGAGCAGGACGCGGTTTTAAGCGGCAACGCAGCGCGGATTCTGGGAGTCGGCTAGCCGAGCTGCGTGTGAGGGCGAGCGAGAGCGCGAGTGGAGCGCGATGTGACTTTCAACCGAGGGGGGAATGGCGTTTATGGGTGAACCTGGCAGCGCAGATTCAGCCCATAAAAAACCCCAAGTGAGGTGGACCTCAATTGGGGTTTTGACGAACAGCGGATGAACGCTGCGAACCAGTGTTAATCGACGTGGCGCAGGGCCAACGGGAACCGTGTTACGGGAGGTTTGGATAATCGCCGAGCGAATCCAAGCGGATTAGAATGCGGGGGTAACGGTCACGCTGGATCCGGCGTTCGATTGGAAGTCTTCGCCAACGGACCAGTTAAAGTCATTGATGAGGAACTTGTAGATGATGGGGCCGGTGGCGGCGGGTAATGCAATTTCCCATTTGTTATCGGCAACGCTGGCAAGGGGGATGCCGCTATCCCAGCTCAGGCTGGCGCCTTCACCGCGGACATAAAGGGTGTTGCCGAAACCCACATCGACCAAAGCCGTGATCACGGTGCCTGCGGTTTTTTTGGCCGGAGCCTTGATGCCAGGAGCGCTGGCGGCAGCGGCCTTGGGCGCAGTCGCTTTGACCGCTGCAACAGCGGGGCGCTTGGCGGCAATGATAGCGGGTTGTGCAACCGGTTTGGCTGGCGCTTTTTTGGCGACGGCGACCTTGGCGATCACTGCTGGGGCCTTCGTCTTGGCAGGCTTGGCCTTGGGCGCAGGTGCCGTTGCTTTCGTGGTTTTGGGCGAGGCTTTCTTCATAATGATGATGGAGTGAGGGTTATTGGACTTCGAAGGTGGACTGTTCACGACCGTGATTCCGCTTCAATAGCAAATTAAGGACCAATTGGCAGACACGCGCAGAATTAACTGGTTCTTAAGCATGAAAGAAGAAGCGGCGTTCCAAAAATGATGTTTACTCGCGAATCTATGCTGTGCAGAAAAAGCGTACTTGGTTCTTGGGGCAGTAGCTCAGTTGATAGAGCGCGTCGTTCGCAATGACGAGGTCGTGAGTTTGATCCTCATCTGCTCCACCAAGTTTGATCGGCCGTGAGGTGGAATGGAATTAACGGGGGGGGCGACATGTCTGGCTGAAAAGAATACCTCGGCACGTTACACCGGGTTAACCTATCACCACGCTCAATCTCCACCGATACGTTTACTTAAACCACGGTCATTTTGATCACAAAATCCGGGCTCATCTCGCGAAGGCGCTCTTGGAGCACCCGTGAGCAGGCATCACGGTCGGCGAGCTCGGCACTGGGAACTTCCAGGCAGTAAATGCGGAGTGATGAGAACGGATGCGGCAGGTGGAACCGATCCCAGCTTTTAAATTGCCAGGATGATTCATAGGCACAGCCCACCAGTAGCAGCGGGGCTTGGACTCGGCGTGCGACGATCAGGCCGCCTGCCTTGAATTCATAGATAGGCCCGCGCGGACCGTCCGGGGTGATGCCGATATCGTGGCCCGATTTCATGACCTCAACTAAGGCGGTTACGGCCTCTCGCCCCAGTTTGTTGCTGGAGCCGCGTACCGCGCGAATACCCACCAGCGAAAAAAATGCCTCCAGCCAAGCGCCGTCCTTGCTCGGGCTGACCAACCCGTACACCGAACGACCTTGCCGGTAACGGCGGAATACCTCTGCGGTGATAAATAGTCGATTGTGCCACAATGTAAACGCGACGGGTTGATCGGTTTTACTGAGCCTTCGGATGGTTTCCGGCGACGCATGGAAGTGCAGGGATCGGCCCCATAAGCGCATGAGCAACCCTAGGGGCCAGAGCGCCAAGGGGCGCCAGCCACGCAGGCCGTGCACCACGGGAGGTTGAGCAGAAGAGGACATTTCCGCCCATGGTGATGGCCGCGGGGGTGTGCCGCCAAGCGAAAGTTCCATGGGTTGACGCTAAACACGCAACCAAGGGCACAGTTTTTTTATTAACCGCCAAGGTGAGCCGGAGTAGCGCGAGGTGGATAAATTCAAGTGATTGCCACGCGCCTGTGTTGTTCTTTGCCCACCGTTGCGTGTCTTCGCGGTTGAATGGATCAAGGTCTTGATTTTTGCCTCATGTTTCGGGTTTCGGTGCCACTGGTTTGGAGGCGCGCCACCGAAAACTTCGAGGCCCTCAGAGGTAGACGGTTTTAATACCTATGAACGATCACTGGTGTCCGTGTGCGGCTCCGTTCCTGGAGATGCAGCTAATTCATCTCATGCATTGACGCCGAGTTTACCGAAACCTTTCCTCTGCGCCATGAGTGACAAAGCGGCCAAGTCCAAGACCAAGTACAAACGCATCGTGCTCAAATTGAGCGGCGAAGTCCTGAGCGGGAAATCGAACAACCCGATCGATGCAGGCGTTCTCGAGCGCATCTGCAGCCAAGTGAAGGAGATTCATGAAAAAGGCGTGCAGGTTTGTGTGGTCATCGGCGGCGGCAATATTTTCCGCGGCCTGCAGGGCGAACAGCGCGGGGTGGATCGCACCACGGGTGATTACATGGGCATGCTCGCCACGGTGATTAACTCCCTGGCGCTGATGGACTGCTTGGAAAAAATGGGTGTTTCCACCCGTGTTCAAAGTGCGATTCCCATGAACCAGGTTGCCGAGCCGTTCATCCTTCGCCGTGCCATGCGCCACCTTGAAAAGGGCCGCGTGGTGATCTTCGCCGCCGGTACCGGCAATCCGTATTTCTCCACCGACACCACGGCCGCCCTGCGCGCATCCGAAATGCACGCCGACATCATCATGAAGGCCACCAAGGTCGACGGCATCTACGACAAGGACCCCAAGAAGCACCCCGACGCAGTCAAGTACGACGAGATCACCTTCATCGACGCCCTCCGTCAGCGCCTCAACGTCATGGATTCGACCGCGTTTTCCCTTTGCTTGGACAACAACGTCCCGATCTTGGTGTTCGACTTGAATGATCCTCACGCCATCGAGAAAGCGGTCACCGGTCAAAAGGTTGGTACTCTCGTCCACGGCTAAGCCGTAGCCGCCCGCCCCGTTGAACTCATCGCGTTAACTGCCCCCCACCCAAAAAAACATGCCCTTGTCCGCCAGCGAAGACCGTGAACGGCTCAAGGCATGGGTGGTCGGCCTCACGATGGCGTGCCCCTTCGATCAATCCAATCCGCACGATTGTCCTCTTTGCCAGATCCGTACCAAACCGGTGATCGAGCGCTTGCACTGGGTGGAGTCACTGGGGCATGAACAACTCCGTTTGATCGTGACCACGCACCTCCTTTGCCTCGCGCAAAAACAGGCCTAAACGCCCCACAAAACTCCTGCCACGCACGCTGCGCGCTTGCCGGCGGCCGAAGCTTCTTTTACCGCTTTAATTTTAACCGTTATGTCTCAATCGATCCTCTCCGACACCCAGCTCAAGATGAAGAAGGCCGTGGACCACACGCTCCACGAGTTCGCCAATATCCACACCGGCAAGGCCTCGCCCTCCATGGTGGAAAACATCATGGTCGAGTCCTACGGCACGATGATGCGCATCAAAGATTGCGCCGCCATCTCCACTCCCGACGCTCGCCAGATCGTCATCCAGCCTTGGGACAAGGGACTCACCCAGGCTATTTCCAAGGCCATCATGATTGCGAACCTCGGCTTCAACCCCGCAGTCGATGGTCAACTGGTGCGTATTCCCTTGGCGGATATGAGCCGCGAACGCCGCCAGGAATTCGTCAAAGTAGCCAACCGCCTCGCCGAGGAAGGCCGCGTCCATGTACGCAACGCCCGCCGCGATTGCCTCGAAGCGCTCAAAAAAGCCAAGCTCCCCGAAGACGAGGCCAAGCGCACTGAAAAGGAGATTCAGACGCTCACCGATAAGTCCATCGAGGAGGTTAACAAGAATCTCGCCGCCAAGGAAAAAGACCTGCTTACGGTCTAATACCGCCCGCCCACCGGGTTCCCGCGACTCATCGCTCGCACCGGCCCACGCAGTCGCATCCCCGTCACTCCTCCAGCGCCCTCGTGAAAACCACCACGCCCCACCGCGTCATCATCAAACTGGGCACCGGCGTGCTCACTTCCGGCATTGGCCAGTTGAATACCGCGCGCATCGCCGCGTTGGCGGCGGGAGTGGCGTTACTGCGCGCCTCAGGCACCGAGGTGATCGTCGTCTCCTCTGGCGCGGTCGGCCTAGGCATGGGCCGCCTCGGCCTGAAAAAGAAACCCGCCGACGTATCCAAAAAACAAGCCTGTGCCGCCATTGGCCAGTCGCTGCTCATGCAAACCTGGCAGCGAGGTTTTGATCCCCACGGACTCACCGCCGCCCAGGTACTGCTCACCCACGAAGACCTGCGCAGCCGTGACCGCCACCTTGGCGTCAAAGCCTGCCTTGAGGAGCTTATCGCCTACGGAACCATTCCGGTCATCAACGAAAACGACACGGTTAGCGCCGCCGAAATCAAGTTTGGCGACAACGACACGCTTTCGGCGATGGTGGCCAGCCTTACGGGCGCGCAGCACCTTTTAATCCTCTCCACCGCCCCCGGTTTGATCGACATGAAGGGCACAGGGGAAATCGTGCCCGTGGTCGCAAAGATCACCCCCGAAATCGAGGCAATGGCGGGTGGCACCACCGATGTGACCGCAACAGGCGGCATGATCTCCAAAATCTCCGCCGCCAAGATCGCCCTGCGCGCCGGCTGCGGGGTGTTTATCGCCAGCGGCGCCGAGCCCGACATCATTGCGCGCCTGCTCGGCGGCACCGGCCCAGGGACTTTTTTCGTGCCCAGCGGAATTCCGCTCGAAGCCAAAAAGCGTTGGCTCGCCTATTTCCAGCGTCCTACGGGAAACATCACGGTGAAGGCCGATGCTGTCCCCATTTTGCGCGACCAGGGCCGCAGTCTTTTGGCCATCGGGGTAACGGGAACCAAAGGCTCCTTTGCTGAAGGCGACATCGTTAACATCCTCGGCCCCGACGGTAAAATTCTCGCCCGTGGTGTGTCGGCTTTTGCCGATCACGAAGTCAACGCCATCGCTGGCCACAGTAGCGACGAATTGAAGCCGCGTTTCCCAGGCCGTAAGCGACTCGAAGTCGTGCATCGCGACAACCTGGTGCTGCTCTGACGGGGCCAGTAGGCAGTAACATTCAAGGAGGGGATTGAGTTCTGACGTAGCGCAATACGGTGCTTCAGCCCGCAGGTTTGCGATGATTTCTCCCTGAAATCGCCGCTGCGGGCTAAAGCACCGCACTACTTTCGATCCCTCACGCCAGACGACCATGTTATTGAAAACGCCGTCCATTCACCGGAGGCGTAAATTCAGGTATGGTCAAGAGGTAGTTTGAATCAATCCCACACCTGAAAACCATGAAACGCGCACTCTTTATCTGCGGCGGCTGGGCTGGGCATAAACCCGAGCAAATCGTCCATCTCTTTAGCACCGCCCTCGCCGCCAAGGGCTTCACTCCCGTCATTGAGACGTCGCTGGACATCCTCGTCGATCCGGCGCGGCTGCAGGACTTCGCGGTGATTTTCCCGTGCTGGACCATGGGGGCGTTGACCAAAGAACAAAGCGCTGGGCTACGTGTTACCAACCACAGTGACGTCGCAGGAAGTGCCGTGTTCGGGCCGAAGTGAAATCCTATCCCCGGGCGAGTTTGTGACGGGAGCGTTGTGAGAAGCGCCGTCAGCGCGGTCTTTTT
>JBILJE010000127.1:0-8413 GCA_044377395.1 Rariglobus sp.
CTAATTCGGTCGCACTGAATTACTGGTTTTCATTAGCGGCCATTAGCGTTCATTAGCGGTTAAAATCGGTTCGTTTGTATTTCTTTGAGTGCGAAATGGTATCAGGTGCCTAGCAGGGTGCATCGGATCGCGGTGATCGGCTTCGGGGGGGGGGCTTGACGGTGTCGATGGAAGGGCGTGGCGGCCATCTAGGTTTGAGCCCGACGGGTGGGCACAAAAAAGCCGCCGGTTGAACCGGCGGCTTTACGGGAAGGGCGACGAAGCCGGGTCGGCTTAGCGGCCGGACTTCTTAGCCTTCAAGCGCTCGCCGGTGTTCAGCAGGCGTTTGCGCAGACGCAGGCTCTTCGGGGTGACCTCGAGGAGCTCGTCGGAAGCGATGTACTCGAGAGCGCGCTCGAGGGACATCTTGGCGGCGGGGATCAGGCCGGTGGCCACACCCGAACCCTGCGAACGGAAGTTCGTGAGGGCCTTTTCGCGCACAGCGTTGCACGAGATGTCTTCGTTGCGCGGATTCTCGCCGACGATCATGCCTTCGTAAACCTGCTCGCCAGGTCCGATGAACAGCTTGCCACGTTCCTGCACCATCAAGAGGGCGTAGGTGGTGGTTTCACCGGCTTCAGTCGCCGTGATCACGCCGGTCATACGGGTAAGAACTTCACCGGCGTACGGGCCGTACTCCTTGAACAAGTGGCTGGTGATGCCGCGACCGCTGGTGGCGTTGATCACATCGATTTCCAAGCCGATCAAACCACGGGTGGTGATCGTGGCTTCGATCATTGTGGTGGTGACCAACTTTTCCATGTTGGTGAGCATACCCTTACGGTTTGCCAAGTTCTGCATGATCGAACCGACGCACTCGTCGGGAACTTCGATCCAGACGGTCTCGAACGGCTCGTGGCGGGCTCCATCGACGGTCTTTTCGATCACGGTGGGGCGGGAGACGAGGAGCTCAAAGCCCTCGCGGCGCATGGTCTCGACGAGCACGGCGACCTGCATGGTGCCGCGTGCTTTGACGTTGAATACACCGGCGCGGTCCGCGTCATCGATGTAGATGGAGACGTTGGTCTTCAGCTCACGCATGAGGCGCTCGCGGATTTGGCGCGAGGTGACCAGTTTGCCTTCTTGGCCGACCAGCGGGCCGTCGTTGACGGAGAACTGCATCTCCAGCGTGGGCGGGTCGATCTGGGTGAAGGGCAGGGCGTGGCCGTCTTCGCGCACGTCCAAGGTGTCGCCGATGTCGACGTCCTCGAAGCCGGCCAGACCGATGATGTTACCGGCATGGGCGATTTCGACTTCGCGCTGACCGAGACCGGTGAACTCGAAAATCTTGGTGACCTTGGAGCGGACCTTTTTGCCGTCCTCGTTGTGGCGGATGACGAACATGGGGTCGCCGACCTTGATGGTGCCGGCGAGGATCTTGCCGACAGCGATACGGCCGACGTAGTCGGACCAGTCGATGTTGGAAACGAGCATGTGGAAGGGCTCGTTCGGCTTGGCGAAAGGCGGCGGGACGTGGTCGATGATCGTCTGGAAGAGCGGGGTCATGTCCTTCTTCTCTTCGCCGAGCTTGTACATCATGTAGCCGTCGCGGCCGGAGCCGTAAACGACGGGGGCGTCGAACTGCTCCTCGGTGGCTTCAAGCTCCATGAGGAGCTCGAGGACCTTGTCGTACATCTTGGCCGGATCCGCGTTGGGGCGGTCGATCTTGTTGATGACGATGACGACCTTCAGGCCGTGGGCGAGAGCCTTGCGGAGCACGAAGCGCGTCTGCGCCTGGGGTCCGTCATAGGCATCGATCACGAGGAGAACGCCGTCCACCATACGCAGGGCGCGTTCAACCTCACCGCCGAAGTCGGCGTGGCCGGGCGTGTCGAGAATGTTGACGATCTTGCCCTGCCAGTGAACGGAGGTGTTCTTGGCCTTGATGGTGATGCCCTTTTCCTTTTCGAGGTCCATGGAGTCCATGGCGCGGACTTCAACGGCTTGATTGGCACGATAGACGCCACCCTCTTTAAGGAGTTGGTCCACGAGCGTGGTTTTACCGTGGTCGACGTGGGCGATGATGGCGATGTTGCGGATGTTCTGGTTCATAAATCTCGGGACGCGTTCTTCTGTGAAAAAACGAAGACCGTGCGAGGCGGTTTCCGTGTTGGCAAGGACTAAGGCGAACAGTGACGAAATCGTCACTCAGGCGAATGAGTTAACGCGTAAAGGGAGTGCGTTGGCTGCGTAGGTGAGCCGACTTACGCGGGCCGTTTCTGCTGGAAACTCAGCCCATTTCCATAGACGCATCCGACTGCGCCTAGGGTGTATGCGCGCCTCAGCGGGTTAGGTTAAACTGGGGGCTCGAACCATTTGCCCTGTTCCTTAATAAGTGCGATCAGGCGTGAATCGGCCTCGGCTTGGGGGATGTTATACTGGACGCAGGTTTTGCCCACGTAGAGGTTGATCTTGCCAGGTGCGCCACCGACGTAGCCGAAGTCGGCGTCGGCCATCTCGCCGGGGCCGTTGACGATGCAGCCCATGATGGCGAGTTTCACGCCCTTAAGGTGGCCGGTCTGCGCACGGATACGCTGAGTGGTGGTTTGTAAATCGAAGAGGGTGCGGCCGCAGGACGGACAGGCGACAAATTCGGTTTTAGAGATGCGCGCGCCAGCCCCTTGCAGGACGTTGTAGGCGAGTTGCGTGGCGCGCGCGGCATCGGATTCGGTTTCGATGGAAACCACGTCGCCCATACCGTCACAGAGCAGCGAGCCGGTGAGTATAGCGGCATCGAGCAGGCGCGAGAGGAACGAGGGATCACCTTGGACTGTGGTGGTCGTCGTGTTGCGGATCCATAATGGGGCTTGAACGCCGGCGAGACGCAGTTGCTCGACCAGGGCACGATAGGCTCCTGTGGGGTGGGCAACGATTGCCCCGACAATGGGCATAGCAGGATTGGAGAGCGTGAAGAGCAGTCGGTCTTCGCCAAGCGCGGGCAATGCCGGTGCAAGGGCCGCAAGGTCAGCTGCCGTCGTGGCGATGGCCAGCGTATGCCCGCAACTGCGGGTGAACTGCGCAAATGCATGTAGGGCCACGCTGTCGTCGGCATCGAACGTGCGCAGAAAGACTGCGGGTGTCGTTAACTCTTCGGTCGCTGCGGCCACCGCGACAGCGGGCAGGGTAGGAGCGAGATCAAAAACGATCAGCGGCGTTGCGCCTGTTTGGCTGAGCTCCTTTAGCTCGCGACTGATGGTTTGCAGCTCCGAGGTTGTGGCAATGGGAAGAATCAAGCCCTCGGCGGGAGTGTCGGTTAAACGTGCCGAGGCGAGTTGGGCGAGGGCCGCCGGCCATGTCTGTATCGAGGGTATGCGCACGAACACCCGGGGTGGTTGCGCGGGACCGACTTTGATCGAGGGCGAGAGCTCCACCGGCGTGCTCTGCCGGCGGCTATAGGTAAAGGGATCAATGGCATCGGCGGTCGCGGCGAACCGAGCGAAGGGGGAGGCCGTCAGGTTGATCGTCGGTTTCCATAGAGACATGGCCTTCTTTGCGAGGGCTTGGGCGACCGGGATCTCGTACACGCTGTCCTCAGTAAGTGAAACGCGAATGGTGTCGCCTAATCCGTCGTACAGCAGGCTGCCGATACCAATGGCGCTCTTGATGCGGCCGTCCTCGCCGTCACCCGCCTCGGTTACGCCGAGATGTAGCGGATAACTCATGTGCTCGTCGTTCATGCGCTGCACCAATAGGCGGTAGGCGGCGATCATCACCTTGGGGTTGGATGATTTCATCGACAGGATCAGCTGGTTGAACCCGTGGGATTCGGCGATGCGCAGAAACTCCAGCGCACTCTCGACCATGCCCAGCGGCGTGTCGCCGTAGCGGTTCATGATGCGGTCGGAAAGCGATCCGTGATTGGTGCCGATGCGCAGGGCGCGACCGAGTGTCTTGGCGCGCAGCACGAGGGGCGAGAAGGACTCATGAAGGCGTTGCAGCTCACGCTCGTAGTCGGCGTCGGTGTAGTCTGTGACGGCGAATTTTTTCTTGTCGGCGTAGTTGCCCGGATTGACGCGGATTTTTTCAACGTGCTCGACGGCCTCCATCGCGGCGGAGGGCAGGAAATGGATGTCAGCGACGAGCGGAATATGGGCGAAGCCGGCTGCGGAGAACTGCTCGCGAATGGCGCGCAGGCACTGGGCGGCAGCAACGTTGGGCGCGGTTATGCGGACGATCTCGCAGCCGACCTCGGCCAGGGCGATGGATTGTTTCACCGTGGCGGCGACGTCCTGGGTATCGCTGGTGGTCATCGACTGAACGCGAACGGGGTTGTTTCCGCCAACGCCAACCTGGCCGACTTTTACTTCTACAGTTGCCCGGCGGATGGTGTGAAAACGGGATGCGCAGTAGGACATGAGAGGCGAGGACGTTCAATGACCCGCGATCGTGAGCCAAGGTCAAATTCACGCCCGGTCGTGCTGACGACTCGCCGCATTCTTGGCGCGGCGGTGTGTTTCGCTTGCGCGGTTGACAAGGCTCGCAGCCCTCGGGGTCATAGCTGCTGTGGCAACCCATTCCTTTCTCGATAACACCTTTGCAGTCCGCTGGTCGCAGCATACCCCCGAACAGATCGCTCCGGCCATTGATGCGGCCTTGGCTGGCGCTCAACGCGCCATCGACGCCATCGCGCAGCTCGACCTAGCCGCGCTCACCTACGAAAAAACGTTTCTCGCCCTTGAGCATGCCACCGAGGAACTCAATTTCGCCTGGGGCAAGGTCACCCACCTTCAGTCGGTCGACGACTCGCCCGCGCTGCGCGACGCCCACAATGCCCTGCTGCCCGCCGTCTCGGTTTTCTTCGCCCGCATCCCCCTCAATCCCGCGCTGTGGACGCGGTTAAAAGCCTTTGCCGCCACGCCTGCCGCCGTCGCCCTTAAAGGAATTCACCGGCGCTTCCTCGACGAGACGGTGGCCGAGTTCCGCCAGGCCGGCGCTGATTTGCCCGAAGCCCAGCGCATCCGTCTCGAGGTGCTGCAAACCGAGCTCGCGGAAGCCACGCAGAAATACGGGGAAAACGTGCTCGATGCGACCAACGCTTGGGAGCTGATCGTAACCGACCCGACGCGCCTTCTGGGGCTGCCTGAACACGCGATTGCCACCGCACTGCGCAGCGCCGAAGCCAAGGGCTTGGGCACGCCCGCGGCACCCGCTTGGCGCTTCACGTTGCACATGCCGTCGCAGGAACCGGTCATGACCTACGCCGCCGATGAGAGCCTGCGCCGCGAGGTCTGGACGGCCGCGACCGCCGTGGGGACGCTGGCGCCGCACGACAACGCCGCACTCGTGCAGAAAATTATCGCGCTACGCGACGAGAAGGCGCGGTTGCTCGGCCAGCCGCATTTTGCCGATCTGGTGCTCGCCCGCCGCATGGCGGTTTCGGGTAAAAAGGCGCTCGCGTTTATTGCCGACATGCAGGCCCGCGCCCAGGTGGCTTTTGTACGTGAGTGCGCCGAGCTGGAAGAATTCAAAGCCAAGCAAACCGGTGAGCCGCGCGCCTTGCTGAAGCCGTGGGAAGTGGGCTTTTGGGCCGAAAAACTGCGCCAGGAGCGCTACGATTTCGACGACGAGGTGCTGCGTCCGTACCTGCCGATGGATCGGGTGATTGCCGGTCTGTTCGACTTGGCGGGCCGCGTGTTTGGGCTGCGGATCTCTGAGCGCTCCGTGGTTTTCTCCGGGCGCGAGTTGGCACAATCGGGCAGCCCGTCGAGCTCGGTCGAGGTGTGGCATCCGGAAGTTAAGTTTTATGATCTCCACGATGCGGCCGGTCGCCACCTCGGCTCGTTTTACGCGGACTGGTATCCGCGCGAGTCGAAGCGTGGCGGCGCTTGGATGGGGTATTTGGTGACGGGCGGGCCCCAACCTGACGGCACGCGCGCGCCGCACCTCGGCTACATTTGTGGCAACCTTACGCCTCCGGCCGAGGGCAAGTCGGCGCTGCTGGCACATGACGAGGTGGAGACGATTTTCCACGAGTTCGGGCACCTGTTGCACCACCTGCTCGGCGAGGTGGAAATCAAGTCGCTCAACGGCGTCAACGTGGCGTGGGACTTCGTGGAGTTGCCCTCGCAGATCATGGAAAACTGGTGCTGGCAGCGTGAGAGCCTCGACCTGTTTGCCCGCCACCACGAGACCGGTGCCGCGATCCCGGAGGAGGTTTTTCAAAAGATGACCGCCGCGAAAAACTTCCGTTCGGCCTGCGCCACCATTCGCCAGGTGCAGTTCGCGCGCATGGACCTGTTGCTGCACATGCGGGCGCCCGAGTTCGTCTCCGGAGACATCGAGGCGCAGGCGCGCGCGCTGGTGGCCGACTGCATGATTCCTACCGAACCAGCGGGGCGCACGTTGGTGAAACGCTTCGGACACCTTTTCAGTGATCCGGTCGGTTATGCGGCCGGTTACTATTCCTACAAATGGGCGGAGGTGCTCGATGCGGATGCGTTTACCCGTTTCCAGCGTGAAGGCGTCTTTAACGCCCAAGTGGGTGCCGAGTTTGTCGCGCATATTCTCAGTCAGGGGAACTCAGCTGAACCCGCCGAGTTGTATCGCCGCTTCATGGGGCGCGACCCGGATTTGACCCCGCTACTGGTGCGAAACGGTTTGGTGGCGTAACCGCTTCTCGGCGACGTGGGCACTAAAAAGTAGCATAGGCGTCTAGTATGAAGTTTTGAAGTAGCGCAGACTTCCAGTCTGCTCCGGCTGCTGATGTCGCCCCGTCCCTTGTTAAAAAACTTCCTTCGGCTGGAGACATCCCGCTAACGTGGGCGCTGATTTTTTATGCTGCTCTTCGCTCCACTCGCTTTCCTCCTCGGCCAGACGCCGATGGAGCTTTTCGCAAAAGGCGGCCCCATCATGTGGCCCATCCTGCTCGTGTCGTTTTTGGCGATCACCGTGGTGATCGAGCGGGTCATTTTTCTCATGCGTGAGCGCTCCGCCCGCCAGCCCGAAGTGGTTGAAACAATGCTCGAATTCGTCGAGGCCCGCGAACCCCAGCGCGCCCTCGTCCTCGGCCAGCAAAGTTCCGACTACGTGGCGCGGATTCTAGTGTATGCGCTCACCCACCGTGAGCATTCGTTGAGCAACGCCTTCATGCGCGCCGCCAATAAGGAGCTCGCCCGCTTCCAGCAGGGCATCGCGGTCCTCGACACCTGCATCACCGCAGCTCCGCTTCTGGGTCTGCTCGGCACGGTCACCGGAATGATGGCGACCTTCGGCGCGTTGGGCGAAGGCGATCTGGGCGCCAGTGCCGGTAAGATCACCGGCGGGGTGGGCGAGGCACTCATTGCCACCGCCTGCGGCCTGGTGATCGCGATCCTCGGCCTGTTCCCCTACAACATCCTCAGCGCCACCGTCGAAACCGCCAAACACGATATCGCCGATGCCTCGCACGCCCTTGAGGTGATCATCCAGAAATCGGAATCAGCAGAGCCCAAAGGCCTTTGAGTTCGCCCTGCCTTTGGCCCCATGACCGGTTCACACAACAACCTGTTTACCTCGCCGCCCAAGCGCGCCCGCATCGAAATCATCCCGTTGATCGACGTGATCTTTTTCCTGCTGGCGACCTTCGTCCTGTTCACCCTTTCGCTTAACCGCTCCGGCGGCCTCAGGCTGGAGTTGCCCGCAGTCGAAACCAGCCTGGCGCGTGAGGCCGTCGGGGCCGTCACCGTGTCGATCACCGCCGAGGGGAATCTGGCTTGGGATCAAGAGCCGGTTTCGGCCACCGAATTAACCGCCCGGTTGCAGGCTTACCAGCAGATGGAGCCCAGCCCGCGCATCCTGCTTAACGGCGATGAAAACGCGCCGTTTTCCATCGCTCGCGGCGTCATTGATGAGATTCGCAAGGCGGGCATCGGCAAAATCCTCATCGAGACGCGACTGCGTCCTGCCAGCCCATGAAGCGCTTCTCCGATCCGTTCGGGGTAACGGCGACCAGTCCCAGCGCCCCCAAAAAAGCCCGCATCGAAATCATTCCGTTGATCGATGTGATCTTTTTCCTGCTGGCGACCTTCGTGCTCTTTACCCTCTCGTTAAGTAAAATCCAGTCCCTGCCGGTCGATCTTCCTGTGCCGTCTGCCGCCGTGGCTTCCGCTGCTGATGACGACATTGTGATCCTGCAAATTTCCGGCGCCGGAAGCGCCTACTGGAACAAAGAGCTCATCGCCCTGGCCGATATTGCCCCGCGCCTGCAGCACTACCGAGCCACCTCGCCGCTGCCGCGCGTGCTCATCAGCGCCGATGATAACGCCCGCTACGGCGACGCCGTCCGCGCCCTCGACGAGGTCCGCAAGGCGGGCATCACCCAGGTTTCCATCGAGACCGCCTACCGCGCCACCGGCCGCTAACATGAAACGCGACACGCTTATCGCCCTGCTCATCG
>JBILJE010000398.1:0-2520 GCA_044377395.1 Rariglobus sp.
GAAGGCGCTCGCCGTCGTCGGCCAGCTCCTCGCGAACCGCAGCGGCCACGCGCGGGCTGGGCGGATACGGGCACTCGTTGGTGTTAAGCTTCACCCAGCCCGACTCGGTCGGTTGCAGGCCGGGAGTGTAGGCGTGCAGTTTCTGGATGTGCGGAA
Organism: Rariglobus sp.; assembly: GCA_044377395.1. Classification (GTDB taxonomy): domain Bacteria; phylum Verrucomicrobiota; class Verrucomicrobiia; order Opitutales; family Opitutaceae; genus Rariglobus. The sequence goes on from JBILJE010000398.1 coordinate 157, forward strand.
GGACGAGTGTGGCGAGGTCAGACATGGTCAGAAATATCGTTCTCGTTCTCTTAGTCCTAATCGTTCTCGCCCTGGGAAAATACACTAAGGGCGACCACGCGAAAGGACTTGGGAACGACGTTAACTTAAAGAGCGCGGATCTTCACCGAGCGGCCGTGGGCGTCGAGTTTTTCCATGGCGGCGAAGGCCGAAACCACGGGCTCGGCTTTTTTGACGGCGGCCTTGTTGTAGCAAACCACGCTGGTACGACGCATGAAATCGGCCACACGCAGTCCGCTGAAGAAGCGGCCCGCACGAGCCGTTGGCAGCACATGGCTGGGCCCGGCGGTGAAGTCGCCAAGGGCCGTCGCCGTGAAGTTACCCAACATGATGGCACCCGCCGTGGTGATGTCGCGCAACAGGGTCTTTTGCGCCGTATCCTTAACGAGCAGTTCGAGGTGCTCAGGGGCGACGTAGTTGGCGATCTTGACCGCCTCGGTGAGGTTTTTCACCTCGATGGCGAGGAAGCCCTGAGTGAGCACGCGCTGGGTTTTCTCGGAGCGCGAGATCTGCTTGAGCTGCACTTTCACCTCTTCGCCAATGGCGGCGATAATCGCGGCGGAGGTTGCAACGAGGTAAATTTTCTCGCGGCCGGAACCGTGCTCGGCCTGGGCCAGCAAGTCGGCGGCGGCGAAAGCGACATTGGCCGTTTCGTCGGCGATGATCATGACCTCGCTGGGACCGGGGAGCGAATCGACGCCGACGGTGCCGAACACCTGGCGCTTGGCCTCACACACGTAGGCGTTGCCGGGTCCGAAGACTTTATCGACGGCTGGCACGGTGAGCGTACCGAAGGCGGCCGCACCGATCGCCTGAACTCCGCCGACGCGATAGACCTCGTCGATGCCGATCAAGTCGAGCGCAGCGAGCAGGCCGTCGGCGATTTTGCCTTGGGAATTCGAGGGCGTGAACACAGCGATCTCGGGGCAACCGGCGATCTTGGCCAGCGTGGCCGTCATCAAAACCGTGGAGACCAGCGGCACTTCGCCGCCCGGCACATAAAGGCCCACGCGACGGATCGGGTGGTTAACCTCACCGACATCGGCGCCGTGTTTATTTTTGCCCATCCAGTCCTTGGGCAGACTCTGTTTGTTAAAGGCGACGATGTTTTCGTGGGCGGCGACCAGCGCCTTGCGCTCAGCGGCGGGCAGGCGTTTGACGGCTGCGGCGATCTCGGCCGGCTTAACGCGGAAATCGCGGGCGCGGAGCTTGGCGCCATCGAATTTGGCGGCGTAGTAACACACGGCTTCGTCCCCGCGTTGCTGGATGTCGGCGAGGATCGAGGTGACCGAGTCGCGGATGTCCTTGGGCACGGCAGCGCCGCGGCAAAATTCGGCCAAATCAGAATCGAAGGTTTTGGAGGAGGACTGAAGTAGGCGCACGGTGGTAAAATGAGTCGGCAAGCACTAGGCACCCGCCCCCTCCGGCGCGAGTAGGAAAACTCGGTGCCATAAAAAGACCCGCGCGGGCACAAAAAAGCCCGCCGCGATCACTCGCGACGGGCTCAACCTGAAAGACATCCGCAGCCGGCAGGCTAATTCACCTTCAAGTTGGTGTTTGCGGAATCCTTGAGCTCACGCTCAAGGCCACACGCTACGGTGAACACTCCTCTGGTGGCCTTGAGCGTGAGCTCAAGGTGTTTGCCCAAAGGGTAAGCCGCTCCCGCACGAACCCATTTCGTTAAAGCTGATCTTGAACGCGAATGGGTTCAGGCGGCCGGCAGGGATCACTCCCACTCGATGGTCGCCGGGGGCTTCGAGCTGATGTCGAGCACGACGCGACTCACGCCGCGCACCTCGTTGGTGATGCGCGAGGAGATTTTCTGCAGCAGGTCGTAGGGCAAACGAGTCCAGTCAGCGGTCATCGCATCGATGCTCTCCACGATGCGCAGACCGATCACGTAGGAATAGTTACGCTCATCGCCGACCACGCCGACCGTTTTGACGGGAATGAACACGGCGAAGGACTGCCAGACCTTCCAGTACCAGCCGTTGGCCATCATCTCCTCCTGGAGAATGAAGTCGGCGTTGCGCAGGATTTCGAGGCGCTCCTTGGTGATTTCACCGACGACACGCACGCCGAGACCCGGGCCGGGGAACGGCTGGCGCCAGACGACCTCGCGCGGGAGACCGCAGGCTTCACCCACGGCGCGCACCTCGTCCTTGAAGAGCTCGCGCAGGGGCTCGAGCAGCTTGAGCTTCATGCGCTCGGGCAGGCCACCCACGTTGTGGTGCGACTTGATCAGCGCAGCCGGGTTGCCGGCAATCGCCACGCTCTCGATCACGTCGGGATAAAGCGTGCCCTGGGCGAGGAAGTCAGCGCCGC
>JBILJE010000003.1:0-28248 GCA_044377395.1 Rariglobus sp.
GGATTTCTCAAACACCTCGACAAAGGTACGGCCAATGATTTTGCGCTTCTGCTCGGGATCGGTGATCCCCTTCAGGCGGCGCAGGAACAACGCGGAGGCATCGACGACACGCACGTCGATTTTGAAGTTACGCGCGTACAGCGACTCGACGACCTCACGCTCGCCTTTGCGCAGGAGACCGTTGTCGACAAACACGCAGGTTAACTGCTTGCCGATGGCCTTGTGAATGAGCGCGGCGGCAACCGAAGAGTCCACGCCGCCCGACAGGCCGAGGAGCACGCGGGATTTCTTGCCGACGGTGGCCTTGATCGAGGCGACAGACTGGTTGATGAAATCGGCGGTGGTCCAGTCTTGGGACGCTTTGCAAACGCCCACCAAGAAGTTGCGGATCACGTCGGTGCCACGCTCGCTGTGGAAAACCTCGGGATGGAACTGGATGCCGTAAAAGCCGCGCTTGGCGTCCTCAATGACCGCGTACTCGGAGTTATCGGTGGTGCCGATGGCCGTGAAGCCGGGCGGCATCTTGATGAGGCGGTCGCCGTGGGAGTTCCAAACCTTGAGCTTCTTGGGCAGCTTGGAAAAAAGGCGGCCGGGTTTTTGAATCTCAAGGGTGCCGTGGCCGTATTCGCGATGGTCGCTCTTGGAAACCTCGCCGCCGAGCAGATGCCCCATGAGCTGAATGCCGTAGCAGATGCCGAGAATGGGAACGCCCATGTCGAACAGCGCCTTGTCCGGGATCGGGGCTTTTTTGGAAAACACCGAACTGGGGCCACCCGAAAGGATGATGCCCACCACGCCATCCTTGCGCAGCTCCTCTGCGGTCACCGTGTAGTGATAAAGCTTGGAGTACACCTGGCACTCGCGGATACGGCGGGCGATGATCTGCGTGTACTGGGAACCGAAATCAATGACTGCGATGGTCTGTGGCATGTAAGAAAAATGCGAAAAGGCGTGAGAGCTGTGGAAAATGAAGCGGCAACCGTGGGCGAACGGGACGCACCGTGTCAATGCGTCGGCGGCGGTGAGATGAGGTTAAAAGCGGAGACGGCTGTTATCCTGCTTGCAACGGGGGCAGGCACCGGAGTCGACCTCGCCGCGCACGAAATAGAGGTGGTTGCAGCGGACGCAGCAAAACGAAGTGCGCCGGCGTTCGCCCTCAAAGCGGGCATGATCGCGGCGATCGTAGTAGAGCCAAAGGCCAAGAAACACGGCTGCGACCAGCGAACAGTAGATGAATGAAGCGATTTGCAGGCCCATGAAAACCACCATGAAGGCAACACCGGCGCACGAGCGCCAGCAGGGAATCACGCCGCGATAGAATCGCTCCCGTACGAGTTAAACCCGGATGATTTAGTCGCAAAAAGGCGTAGAAGTCGCAAAAGACAACCCAGCTGCAAGCACCCCGTTTTTTGCGCCGCTAGGGCCTCTTTGCGGCCACTCCCCGTTTTTATGGGGCGCGGTGGATTGATGCCCATCCGCAGGTCTGACGATCTTTGCGTTAAAAATCGCCGCTCTCTCCGCCTCTCCGCCCCGGGCCACGTGAGCCGCGTTTTTTCAGCGGCATGTACCAAAAGTTTTTGAGCACCCCATAGCCAAGCAGGCCGATTGCAACGCCGAGCACGATGGCCCCCAAGTATAGCGAGAAGAGCGAATCCCCGGTGAACACCCCGAGGGGCGCTTGGGTGATTTTATGCCAAACCTCGGCGGGTCGGTTTCCGCGCACCACCTCGCCGACAAAATAACACGCGGGCAAGTGAACCGGCGCAGTCAGAGGCGTCGAAAGAAATTGCAGGGCAATACACAGCAGGAGGTTACCGCGAAAGAAGATCGCCACAATGCAGGCCAGAACCGACTGAAGCGGAAGAAACGGAATAATGGTAATGGGAAAGCCCACCAACCAAGCGCGCGCCAGCGATTCTCGCGTTGGTTTCCACAGGGTTTTGTCCAGCAAACGGTCGCCCAAGCGCGTGTGCAGCCAGGTTCCGCGCAAGCGGCTGCGAGACAGCCGGCTGCGATGTAACCAGCGCAATATCCAGTACGGGAAACGCATCGGTTAAGCCGGCTTGGACGCCGTTCCACTCGCCGCTCCCGGCGGCACCGGGATTTTGGCGAGCAACACCTTGTCCACACGATTTCGGTCCATATCCACCACCTCGAAACGCCAACCATGGCAGGTGAAATGCTCGCCGGGACGCGGGATGTAGCCCATGCGATCAAGGATGAAACCACCGAGGGTCTCAAAATCCTCGTCCTCCTCGCCAGGTAGCGCCGGCAGCTCGAAACGGCGGCGCAATTCGTCCACCTCCAGGCTGCCATCGACCAGCCAAGAGCCGTCGTCGCGTTGCACCGCGTCGGGCGAAATCCGGTCGCCGGGCTCGGGCAAGTCGCCGACAATCGCCTCCATCACGTCGATGAGCGTCACCAGGCCCTGCACGCTGCCGAATTCATCGGTGACGAGGGCGAGGTGTTTGCCCGATTTTTTAAAGCCGTCGAGCAGCTGCACCACATGCACGGTCTGCGGCACCACGAGCGGCTGGGTAAGGTGATTGCGAATGTCATTGGAGACACCGGCGGCGGCATTGGCCCAAAGGGATTTAACCGAGACCATGCCGATAACGTGATCGCGAGTGCCCTCATAAACTGGGAAATGCGAATGCCCGCTGGTAACGATTTTGCGCCAGTTGACCTCCTCGGAGTCAGCGACGTTCAGCCAGACGATCTTGGTGCGGCGCGTCATGATTTCGGTGACGGAGCGCTCGTCGAGCCGGAGCACGCCCTCGACCATCGCCCGCTCGGCCCGGTGGAAAACCCCTGCGGTGGTGCCCTGCTCGATGAGGTTGGAAATTTCCTCCTCCGAGGGCGGCGCCTCCACGTCCTTACCCAAACCGAAGACTTTGAGGACGAGGTTGGTGGAGATCGTGAGAAACCAGACGGCGGGCGCGGCCAGGACGGCGAGGCCGGTCATCGGCTTGGCAATGAGCATGGCCCGGCCCTCGGGGTTGCTGAGCGCGACGCGCTTGGGCACCAGTTCACCGATGATCAGGGAAAAGTAGGTGATCGCACCGACGACCACTAGGATGCTGATCCACTCCGCATAAGGTGCCAGGGTCGGCAGGGTCTCAAGCCAGCCCCTGAGTTTTCCGGAAAGGGTGGCACCGCCGAAGGTGCCGGCGAGGATGCCGACCAGCGTGATGCCAATCTGCACGGTGGACAGAAAATTGGTGGGCTGCTGGGCAAGCGCGAGCGCGGCGCGAGCCTTCACGTTGCCCTCATCGGCCAGGCTTTTGAGCCGGGCTTTGCGTGCGGACACGATGGCTATTTCCGACATGGCAAAAACGCCATTGGCCAGAAGTAGAATGAAAATGATAAGAATTTCGCCGAAAACAGTCATAAGTCGCAGTCCGCCGGTAAACCGAAAAAAAGACGCGTCTGCCAATTGGGGCGTGCTGCTAGCGGAAGACGAGGGAAAAACCCTCGGGGACGGTCACGCCGTTGCTGCGCCCTTTTTGCCCCCGCCGACCGGAACCCGAAAAGGGCGCTATGCCGGGGATGCCGACGCTGGAGCAGGCAGTCGCACATCCCCCGCAAAGAACCAATTGGGCCAGCCAAACGCGCTTATTGCGCGGCGGGCGTGGTGATGAAGTCAGCGATGGTGTCGCTCTCGACGTCGATATCGGCGAACAACCACGAGGACAGGTAGCGCTCCGTGGACGACGGGATGATCACGACGATCTTCTTGCCCTTGTTCTCGGGGCGCTTGGCCAATTCCAGGGCGGCGAAAATCGCGGCACCCGAGCTGATGCCAACCGGAATACCGTCGAGCTTGATCGTCTGTTTAGAGACGGGGCCGGACTGGTCTTCTTTCACCTGGATGATCTCGTCGATGATCTTGGTGTTGAGCACGGCGGGGATAAAGCCGGCACCGATGCCTTGCAGCTTGTGCGGGCCAGGCGAACCACCGGAAAGCACCGGGGAACCGGCGGGCTCGACCGCCACGATCTTGATCGCAGGGTTCTTGGCTTTGAGCACTTCACCCACGCCGGTAATGGTGCCGCCGGTGCCGACGCCGGAAACGAGGATGTCGACCAAACCGTCGGTGTCGTTCCAGATTTCCAACGCGGTGGTCGCGCGGTGGATGGCGGGATTATCGGGGTTGGCGAACTGCTGGAGGATGACGCTGTTGGAGATTTGCTTGTTGAGCTCTTCGGCCTTGGCGATGGCGCCCTTCATGCCCTTGGGCCCTTCGGTCAGAACCAGCTTGGCGCCGAGGATCTTGAGCAGCTTGCGGCGCTCCAAAGACATCGTCTCGGGCATGGTGAGGATCAGCTTGAGGCCCTTGGCGGCGGCGGCGAAGGCCAGCGCGATACCGGTGTTACCCGAGGTGGGCTCAATAAGAACGGTGTTCTGGTTGATGCGGCCGGACTTGAGGGCCTCTTCAATCATGTGGTTGCCAATACGATCTTTAACCGAGGACAACGGGTTAAAAAACTCCAGCTTAAGGAGGATTTCGGCCTGAGCGCCGTGGGCGGCGGCAGTGCGGTTGAGGCGAACCAACGGGGTGTTGCCGATGGTGTCGGTGATGTTGTTGTAGATACGAGCCATGGTGGTGGTGGGTTTGGGTGAAAAAGAGGGGAAAAGAGGGGGAAAAAGAATGGAATAGGAAAAGAGGATGGAGAAAGGAAACGTGCCGTAAGGGAAATTCTAGTGGAAAATAGTCAAGGGCACGGCAGTGGGGCCTTTCACCACAAAGACACTGAGACACAAAGGACTCACAGAGAAAAACGGGGCGTGAGGTTACGGAACTTTGTGTGTCCTTGGTGCCTTGGTGTCTTTGTGGTTAAAAAAATCAGATTATTTTGGTATTTAGAGCCTTAAATTACTTGGAAGTGAAATGTCGCTTAGATCGCGTAGTCTTCGGTGAACAGCCGGCTGCGGCGCACGCGCAGCAGGACGGGGTCACGCGGCTGGAGTTCGAGCTCTTCAAGTAAAGACCGCCCCAACTCGATATCGATCAACTCGTTGGATCCGCGCCGAGCGGTCACCCGCGCGACCGAACCGGCGGCGTGGATCGTCTCGACCACGGCGACCTCACCCTCGACGCCCACACGGTAGCGCAAAATCTCCAGCTCGTGCGGGCGCACGTAGGCGATCTTGGTGTCGGTGAACGGCCCGCCGGCTCCCTCGGGAGCGAGTCCGCGCCAGGGCAACTGGAGTCGGTTCACGTTGCCCAAAAAGTTATAAACAAAGGGCGAGGCCGGGTGGTCATACACAGCCTGGGGCGTGCCGATTTGCTCCACCTTGGCGTTGTTCATGACCACCACCTCGTCGGCGATTTCGAGGGCTTCTTCCTGGTCGTGGGTGACGAACAGGGTGGTCAGGTTGATCTCGTCGTGGAACTGGCGCAGCCAGCGGCGCAGCTCCTTGCGCACCTTGGCGTCGAGCGCGCCGAACGGCTCGTCGAGCAGGAGCACCTTGGGCTCGACGGCGAGGGCGCGGGCCAGAGCGACACGCTGGCGCTGCCCGCCGGAAAGCTGCGAGGGGAAACGCTGGCCGAGGTTATCGAGCTGGACGAGCTTGAGCAGCTTGTTCACCCGCTCGGCGATCTCGTCTTTGGAGGGGCGATCAGCGCGTTTGCGTACGTTCAGACCGAAGCCAATGTTTTCGGCCACGGTCATGTGGCGAAACAGCGCGTAGTGCTGAAACACAAAGCCGACGCCGCGTTTGCCGGCGGGCACTTGGGTGACGTCTTCACCGTGGAAACCAATCTGGCCGCTGCCCTCGTCGGCAAACTCCAGCCCGGCGATGATGCGCAGCAGCGTGGTTTTGCCGGAGCCGGACGGGCCGAGCAGTGCGACCAGCTTGCCCGCGGGCACGTTCAGGTTGACGCCGTCGAGCGCCTTGTAGGCTCCGAAGGTTTTTTTAATGTTGGTGGCGGTGATGCTCATGCGGGCGGACGAAGGCGGAAGGTCGGAAGACGGAAGGCGGGAGTCGGAAGTCTAAGGTCTAAGGTCGAAAGGATGTCTGATGGCTGATCTCTGATTCCTGATCTCAACCTTGGAGGCGGCTGTGGCGCCACTCGATTACGGATTTGAGGACCAGGGTGACGATGGCGAGCAGCGCCAAGAGCGAGGCGACGGCGAAGGCGGCGGAAAACTGGTACTCGTTATACAAAATCTCGACATGCAACGGCATGGTGTTGGTCTCGCCGCGGATGTGGCCGGAGACCACCGAAACCGCGCCGAACTCGCCCATCGCTCGGGCGTTACAGAGGATAATACCGTAAAAAAGCCCCCACTTGATGTTGGGCAAGGTGACCCGCCAGAAGGTCTGCCAACCGCTGGCTCCAAGGGTGACGGCGGCGTATTCCTCGTCGGTGCCCTGGGCCTGCATCAGCGGGATGAGTTCGCGGGCGACAAAGGGGAAGGTGATAAAAATCGTGGCCAAAACGATGCCCGGGGTGCCGAAGATGATCTTAAAATCCTGATCGTAGAGCCACTGCTGGAGCCACGGGAACCAGACATTCTCGGCGTTGATGTAATGGCCCAACCAGCCTTGCAGACCAAACATCAGCACGAAGATCATGCCAGCGATAACCGGTGAAACCGCAAAGGGCAGATCGATCAGGGTAACCAGCACGCTTTTACCGGGAAAACTGAATTTGGTGATGCACCAGGCGGCGGCTAAACCGAAGATCACGTTGGACGGCACCGCGATCAACGCGGTCATGAGAGTTAACTTGATCGCCGCGAGGGCGTACTCGTCGGTGAACGCGGCAAAGAACACGCCCAAACCACTGCGCAGCGCCTCGGCAAACACCGCCAGCAGCGGCAGCAAAACAAAGCCCAGCAAAAAGAGTAGCGCCACCGCCGTGAGCAGCCAGCGCACCCACGGCGCATCTTGGGTCACGCGGGAAGCGTGACCGTGCGAACCGGCTGGCTTGTGGAGATGGGTGACGATGGAAGCCATTTAGGAAGGACGGTGGGCGGAGGAAACCAGTAGTCGGAAATCAGAGGTCAGAGAGCGGATGACGCGGGCAGCCTAGATTTTATGGTAACGGCGGCTCCACTTTTGCAGCAGGTTGATCAGCAGCAGCAGGACAAACGAGGTCACCAACATGACGGTGGCGATGGCGGTGGCGCCGCGGTAGTCGTACTGCTCGAGTTTTTCGTAAATCACGTGCGGAACGATCTGGGTTTTCATCGGCAGGTTGGCGCCGATAAAAACCACCGAACCGTATTCGCCCAGCGAGCGGGCAAAGGCCATGGCCGTGCCGGCAATCAGCGCAGGGGTCAGTTGGGGCAAAATCACCCGGAAGACGGTCTGGAAGCGGCTCGCGCCCAAGGTGGCGGAGGCTTCTTCCAACTCCGGCTCCAACTCCTCAATGACCGGCTGGAGCGTGCGCACCACGAAGGGCAGACCGATGAAGGTTAAAGCGATAAACACCCCGATCGGAGTGTAGGCGATTTTGATGTCGTAGGGCGCCAGCCAGCGGCCAATCCAGCCGGTCTGCGCATAAATCGTAGTCAGGGCGATGCCGGCCACCGCCGTGGGCAACGCAAACGGCAGGTCGACCAGGGCATCGACGATTTTCTTAGCCGGAAAGGTGTAGCGCACCAAGACCCAAGCCACGATCAGGCCGAAAACGGCGTTGACCGAGGCGGCCGCCAACGAGGCGAAGAAACTCACCTTGTAGGCCGAGATCACAAAGGGCGAACTCACCGCTGCCACGAACTCCGCCCAGGTCATGCCCGAAGTTTTCAAAAACACCGCCGATAACGGCAGCAGCACGATGAGACTGAGGTAAGCGATCGTGAAGCCGAGAGACAGGCCGAAACCAGGCAGAATAGAGCGTGCGGAACGGGCGGACATCAAAGGGTGATGGTGTGGGCAATTAGGACGCGTTGGGCGCGAGGACAGGGGATGCTTTCGAGCTCGCGCCGGATGGCAAGGGTTTCGGCAACGATTAATGCCTCAGGTAGATCTGATCGAAAGTCCCCCCGTCGGCGAAGTGGATCTTCTGGGCCTGGGCCCAACCGCCGAAGGCCTCGTCAATCGTGAAGAGCTGAACCGAGGCGAATTGCCCGGCGTATTTGGCCGCCGCCTGCGGGTCGATCGGGCGGTAAAAGTGCTTGCCGGCAATGTCCTGGCCTTCCGGCGAATAGAGGTACTCTAAGTAGGCGGTAGCCACGGCGAGCGTGCCTTTGCGCTTAGCCACCTTTTCCACCACTGCCACCGGCGGCTCGGCGAGGATGCTCAGCGACGGGGTGACGATTTCAAACTTGTCGGCGCCGAACTCCTTGAGCGCGAGGTAAGCCTCGTTTTCCCAGGAAATGAGCACGTCGCCAATCCCGCGCTGCACGAAGGTGGTGGTGGCTCCGCGCGCGCCGCTGTCGAGCACCGGTACGTTTTTCAACAACTTGGCCATAAAGCCCTTGGCCTGCTCGTCGCTGCCGAGCTTGCGCTTGGCAACCTCCCACGCCGCCAAGTAGTTCCAGCGCGCCCCACCCGAGGTTTTCGGATTGGGGGTAATCACCGCCACGCCCGGTTTGGCCAGGTCATCCCAGTCCTTGATCGCCTTGGGGTTACCCTTGCGGACGAGGAAAACGATGGTCGAGGTGTAGGGCGAGGCGTTGTGCGGCAGGCGCTTCTGCCAGTCCGCCGGGACGAGGCGGGCGACCTCGCTGATCGGGTCGATGTCACCGGCCAGGGCGAGGGTGACGACATCGGCGCGCAGGCCGTCGATCACCGAGCGGGCCTGTTTACCGGAGCCGCCGTGGGATTGTTTGACGGTGACGGTGTCGCCGGTCTTGGCCTTCCAGTATTTGGCGAAGGCGGCATTGTAGTCGACGTAGAGCTCGCGAGTCGGGTCGTAGGAAACGTTGAGCAGCTCGATGTTTTTGGCGAAAGCCGTGCCGGCCAGAGCGACGGCGGCGAGAAGGGCGAAAAGAAATTTGAGTTTCATGATGCTGGAATTAAGCAGACGTGAAAGGAGGGCGAGTGGACGGAGTAAACAAGGGGCGGCGGGGGAACGGGGTTGGAGACGGGAGACCTGCCGCACCGCGCTATGTTTCAATTAATTAGCCAGGCGGGTAATGCGGAATCTGACGAAAGGGAGGAAGTCGTGCTCAAGGTAAGTCGTACGCTGAGTTCTTTAAATACTGTAATCTGGAAAGAGTTGGGAAAGAAGACCGGCGACCGGCTTGAGGTCAGGATGGTCCGGGGTGCGGGCCGAAACTTGGCAGGAGGCGCGGCCCGGGACCAGCGCTTGGGAAAACGGCAGGGGCACTTCGTCGCGGCGCATCTTGCGCAGGGTCACCTCAACGACGTCGGCCAGCGAGTAGCGGTCGAGGATGCCGGCGATGGCGTTGCGCACATCGAGCATCAACATTCGCAAGCCGCAGTGCACCTCGTCGGGGCAACTACACTTTTCGTAGGCCGAGTGGCTCACGCAACCGATCGGGGCCAGCGGGCCGTCGATCACCCGCACCACGCTGCCCACCGTGATCTTGGCGGCCGGCCTGGCCAGTCGGTAGCCCCCAAACTTACCCCGCCGACTTTCCACAAAGCCCTCCTCCTTGAGCAGCTGCATGATCTGTTCGAGGAACTTCACCGGAATCTGCTCCTTTTCGGCGAGTTCCGACACCTGCACGAGCGGCCGACCCACCTCGGCGGCGATGCCGAGATCGATCAGGGCCCGAAGGGCGTATTCACCTTTTTTGGAGAGCTTCATGTGCGTTCAACTTAAACCACAGTGAATAGGTAGGGTTTGAACTCAAGCACGATCTTAGGTTAAGTCATAAACTCAGTTTTAAGATTCATTAAGCACTGCAATAAATTGGCTAACGAAATTTAATAGGGTTCCTCAATGGTTCCGATAGGTAGACAGATGAACAAACAAACCGCGGCAGGTTACACAGAGTCCACGGAGCCCAGCCCACAGAGCGCAGACAAGGGAGGCCTCAACGACTTCGTTGGCTCAAAAACCGCCGAGCGGCTCGGGCTCGATCAGGCTTGTTAACTCGTTGGTTGCTCGCGTGGCTGTTGCCGATTTTGAACTGTTTTACTCGGTGGTCTCTGTGTCTGGAGCTCCGGATTTTCTCTGTGCTACCATTCCGGTTGCCGAGTACGTGGCGCGATCCGACGTTCGTGTCATTTCGTGTGTTTCGTGGGCCCAACTCCGCCACCAAAAAACAATTCAAGTTCTCGGCCAAATGTGCCGATTAACTAGCCGGACACCTCCGCCCGCGCTTCACCTTCGAACCACCTCAACCCATGGCCGCTATACAACTCTCTGGTCTCGTTTCGGGCTTCGATTGGAAAACCTTTGTCGACACCATCATCGACCTGGAACGCACGCCCGCCAAAAAACTGCAGACCGAAATCGAGACCAATTTGGACAAGGCCGACTCGCTCGACGGCGTGGGCACCATGCTCACCAGCCTGAATACCGCGATCACCGCACTGAATACCGACGGCGTATTCGACGCCCGTACCGCCTCCACCTCCGGCACCGGTTGGACCGCCACCGCCGCCAGTACCGCCGCCCCGGGCTCCGCCGCCTTCACCGTCACCCAGCTCGCCACGGCAGCTAAACTCACCAGCACCACCGATATCGGCGACGACATCGCCGCATCCTCCGACGTTTCCGGCGTCAGCCTCGCCAACCTCGGCACCGGCACCGCCCTCACCGCCGGCGTGTTCACCGTCAATGGCGCACGCGTGACGGTCGACCTAGGCAGCTCGCTCGCGGACCTGTTCACCGCCATTGGCACCGCCACCGGCGGAAAAGTCACCGCCTCTTACAACGCCACCGACGACAAAATCACCTTGGCCAACACCGTGGAGGTTCCCGCGAACACCACGCCCATCGTGCTCGGCTCGTCCACCGACACCTCGAACTTTCTATCCATTACGCGCTTAGCCAACAACGGCGGCACCTCGATCAGCAGCAGCGTGAAGTTGGGCGCGGCCAACCCCACGGCGACCCTGGCCAACGCCCGCCTTAAAGAACCCATCTCCGGCGTCGATGGTTCGGGCAACGGCTCGTTCACCATCAACGGCGTCGCCATCGCCTACAACACCGGCACCGACACACTCAACAGCGTCGTGAGCCGCATCAACGCCGCCGGCGCGGGAGTGACTGCCGCCTTTGACCCGATCACCGATAAAGTTTCCCTGCAAAACACCACCACCGGCGACGTCGGCTTCAGTTTAGCCGACACCACGGGCACGTTCCTCAGCTCCTTGGGCCTGACCAGCGGGTTACTCTCGCCGAGCGGGCCCACTTTAACGAGCGGTCTCAATGCCGAATTCTCGGTCAACGGCGGCCCCACGATCACCAGCATGAGTAACACGCTCACCGCCGACAGCCATGGTATCACCGGCTTGTCCCTCACCACCACCGCTTTGGGATCGCAAACGGTAAGCATTGCAGCCGACACCACCTCGGTTCGCACCAAAATCGACGCCTTTATCAACAGCTTTAACTCGGTTCAAAGCTTCATCGACACCCAGTCCAAAGTCACCAGCGCCAACGGTAAGGTCACCACCTCGACGCTCAGCGATAATCGCGAGATCCAGAGCTGGGGACCGGCCCTGCGCTCAAACATCTTCGCGGCCGTTCCCGGACTGAGCAGCACCCTGTCGCAACTCAGCCATATTGGCATCGATTTTTCGGGCACCAGCTCACTGCTTTCACTCAAAGAACCGACCAAACTGGAAGCTGCGCTCAAAGACCGCCCCTCCGAGGTGTCCGCTATGTTCCGGCAATCCTCCACTGGCATCTTCGCCCGCCTCAACACCTTACTCGACAGTTTTAACGGCGGCTCACTGGGCACCGGCGGTATCCTGGCGAAGCAGAAAACCAGTTTAACCACCAGCAACACCTCGCTCACCACCCAGATTGCCGACATTGACCGCCGCCTGGTACAACGCCGATCCATTCTGGAGGCTGGGTTCATCGCCATGGAACGCGCCCAGTCACTTATTAAAAGCATGCAGTCGCAGATCGCCGGTATCGCTCCAGCCAGTTCCTTTAACACCAAATGATCGCCCCCCGCCTCCGTCACCTTCGCTTGGTTTGCCTTATTGGTATCACCTTATTCTCAGCAGGTTGCGCCTCACTGGACCCGCATCTCGACGACCTCGGGCCGGTTTACAAACCGGTCAACGCGCGCGGCCCCGCCGCCTGGCCGACGGCCATTCGCCGCGTCGCGATTCTGCCAGCCCACGACAACTCGGGACGCCTGCCGGCCAGTTTTGTCGCTAGCTACGACACGATTTGGCGCCGCACCCTTGATCGCAGCCAACGCGCCGAATTCCTCGGCCTCAACCGTCCCCAACTCAGAGCGTGGACCGCCAAGGAAACCTTTTCGGCCAGTGGCCTGCTGCCCCCGGATTTACTGCTGCGCATAGGCCGCGAAACCGACGCTCAGGCGGTGCTCTTCCTCGACCTTAACAACGCCACGGCCTACCCACCCCTGTCGTTGTCCTTCCGCGCCCGCCTGGTGGACGTGACCACTGGAGAAACCCTTTGGATGGCCGATGAACTGTTCGACTCCGGGCGGGATTCGACCGCGCGGGCGGCCCGCCGTTATGCAAAAGCCAACGGTTCGGGTAAGGGAGACACCACCAGCAGCATTGTTCAAAGTCCGTCGCGTTTCGGCGAATATGCGTTTCAAGCGGTCTGCGAACTGCTTCCTCCTCGAATCGATCCGAATGCAAAATCGAACTAAACTTTTTACAAACTGTGCCGATATGACCTGTGCAAAGACCAACGGCGTTCCCTTAGTGCTTCAGGGCTGACCGTGCTATCATAACAAAAACCATGATCACGAATACCAATAACCTCGGGTCCGTCCCGACACCCGCCAACGTCGCCCCGCGACCGAGTACGAGCCGCGCCGAGCTGCCGCAAGCACTCGCCGCGAACGACTCGCTGAGCACCGAACATGCCGCGCGCCTATACGCCGCGCTGGCCAAAACCCCCGAGATCCGCCCGGAAGTGGTCGAACGCGCGGCCGCATTGGCCACAGACCCTGATTATCCCTCGGTGGCCATTATGGGCAAAATCGGGCGCTTACTCGCCCAGTCCAAGGACCTGAGTTTACAGGAGAATTAAGACCATGGCGTTTGCCAACCCGGGCGCTCGCGCCTACCAAACGCAGTCGATACTGACGGCCAGCCCGGGCCAACTGGTGCTGCTGATGTATGACGGGGCCTTGCGTTTTATGGCCCAAGCCCGCGCCGGCTTCGCCCTGCCCGAGGACAACCCCCGCCGCATCGAGACGATCCACACCGCGTTGTTGCGCGCTCAGGCAATCCTCAGCGAGCTGCGCGCCAACCTCGACATGGAGGCCGGCGGCGACATCGCGGCCAACTTGGACCGCCTTTACGATTACCACCTTCGCCGTCTTTTTGAGTGCAACCTGCGCAAAGACGAAGCCCCGCTTATCGAGGTCGAAACCTTGGTGCGCACCCTGCGTGACGCGTGGGCCGAAATGCTCCGTTCCAACGAAAACCGCGTCGCCTGATTTTTCAGCGTTATGTCCCAATCCAAACTCAGCCCCACCACGCAGAGGCTGGTTTCCTGCCTGGAGTCGTTTTCCCACCAGGAAGACGGTGCGATGGGCCACGAAGATTGGCACGGGTTGGTCAGCATTTTGGAGCGTGAACTCGCCCTTTTGCAGCGCCTTGCCCAAGAAAAACCGACCGAGGCCTCGGCGCTCAAGCCGCACACTGAAAAGTTGCAGCAGCGCTTTGATAAAATGGCCCTGCGCATCGCCGCCGCCCAAGCCCGCGACAGCGAGGAGCTCGCCAAGTTGGGCGAGACCACCAAACGCATCCAAGGGATGCGCAAAACCTACCTCAAAGTCTGAACCGCGTGGACGCGCGTACTGCAGCGTCCGCGGTCGCAGGCAAGAGTCGCGGCCCAATGTAAATTCGCGTTTTTTTAACACACCGCACTTGCAACACCGGTGCTTTTATCAAACGTCATAACCAACACCCCGCCAATATTATGGACAAAAAACTAGCGATGAAGAAAATCACCGAAAAGGTCGCCCGCGAGAAGGCGATCGAGATGGTGATGCAGGCCTACAACACGGAGCTAATGACAACGCTCCTGGGACGGTTGGAAGAGAACAAACCGAAGATGCTCGGCACCAACGTGGCCCGCGATCACCTCGCCAAGGCCCTGGAGCGTGTTGTCGAGGTTTGCGAGCTGACCGAGTGAGTTAACACGGGCGTTGGCAGGGATGGGGCCAAGAGCCCTCCCTTCCCCGGAGGGACGACCTCCGTGTCGTCCGTGCTCGGCTCCGGAAAGTAGCGCAGACTTCCAGTCTGCTCCATTCCACCCGCCAAAGCAGACTGGAAGTCTGCGCTACTTTTATCAATCCAGCCCACACGGAGGTGGGCCCTCCCTAGATCCCCGGAGGGCCGTCCTCATCGCGGGTTACCTGCCTAAAAATCCACCTTGCCGGTGTTCAGTTTGTCGTGGAGCAGTCGCGTGGCCCGCTCGAGCACGAGGGGCAACGTCGCTTCCATGACTTCGGGCGCAATGCCTTGCTCGGTCAACAGCGCCGAGTCCACGGTGTATAAAAACGCATCCTCGCCTTGGCCGACGCCCAGCGCCGCCGCCAGATTATCAGCCGCATGAATATGCGCCGCCAAAGCACGGAATTCGGCCGGAATCGCCACCGTGGGCGGGTTATTGGCCGCCACCACCACACAGGCCTCGGGGAAGCGCCATTCCGCCAGCAAACGCGCACTCACCGCCGCATGATTAAAGCCCAACTCGGCGCTTTCCGCTTCCAACCAGGTCACGCCCTCGGTGCACCGCGCCCGCACTCCGGCAAAGGAGTCCGCGCAACTAAAGGCGACCGCCAGTTTGCCGATTTCGTGGACCAGTCCGCAGGTGTAAGCCAGCGCTGGATCGACCCGACCGGTGCGCTGGGCGAGTGCCTCGGCAGCCAACGCCTTGATTAAAGACGCGCGGCAAAAATCCCCCGCTTCCCAGCGGTAACCGACGACCTCGATCGCCATCCAGCGCGAGGCCATCGACAAGGCGGCCAGCCGGTAGAGTTCTTTCGCACCCAAACGCATGACCGCCTGCCCCACGGTATCGGCGACCGTTTCACCGCCAAAAAAAACCGAGTTGGCCATGCGCACCGTGGCGCTCGCCAACACCGGATCCAGCTGGATCAACTTAGCCAAATCATCGATGTCGGCGTGCGGATGTTGCAGCAACGTGATCAAACGCGGCAGCAGCGCGGGTGAACAGGGCAGTGAGAGCGCTTTCGCGCAAACCTCATCAAGGGTGGGCATGGCGTTAAAATTACAGGTGCTACGGGGTGGCGTCAGGCTGCACAAAGCGAAGCCGGATCGAGGATGAGCGCGATGGTGCCGTCGCCGAGAATAGCCCCGCCGGCCACTCCGGGGCGGTCCTGCAGGAAGGCGCCGAGATTCTTGATCACGACCTCCTGCTTGTTGAGCAACTCGTCGACGAGCAGCGCATACATTTTGCTGCCCACTTCGATCATGACCACGATGCCCTTGGTCGGATCCTCCTCGGCGCCGCCGATTTCAAAGCGGCGATGCAAGCGGTGAAGCGGCAGGATTTTCCCACGATGATCAATCACTTCGCCCCGGCCTTGGATAGTGGTGAGCATCTCTTTCGTCGGCTTGAGCGCCACCTGCACCGTGATCGTCGGCAGAATAAAGCGGTCTTCGCCCACACGAACCAGCAAGCCGTCAATAATTGCCGTGGTCAGCGGTAAACGGATACGGAAGGTGGTCCCCTGCCCCTCCACGGTCTCGATCTGGATCTGGCCGCGCAGACGCTCAATATTACGCCGTACCACGTCCATGCCGACACCGCGCCCGGACACTGCGGTGACCTTGGCCGCAGTGGAAAAGCCGGGCAGGAAAATCATGTTCAAAATCACGTCGGCGGGCGGGGTGATGCCCTCGGCGACGAGCCCTTGGGAACGGGCTTTTTCCAGCACCCGCGTCTTGTTGATGCCACGGCCGTCGTCGATGAGCTCGATCACCAAATTACTGCCCTCGTGGTAAGCGGCCAGGCGCAGGCGGCCGTGTTCATTTTTCCCAGCAGCCTTGCGATCGGCGGGGCCTTCGAGGCCGTGGTCGAGGGAGTTGCGCACCATGTGCACGAGCGGGTCGACGATTTCCTCGGCGACGGTGCGGTCGATCTCGGTTTCGTCGCCACGGGTCTCAAACAGAACCTGTTTGCCGAAATCGCGCGACAGGTCGCGCACCAGCCGCTCCATGCGTTGGAAGGTAGGCTTGATCGGCACCATGCGCAGCGACATCGCGGTGTGTTGCAGCTCCTTGGTGATGCGGCCGAACTGGGCGAGATTGCGCGCCAGCGACGTGCCACCGGCATCCAGCCCCTTGGCGGATTCCATCAACTGACTTTGCACGATGACCAACTCGCCAACGACATCGACCAGCGAGTCGAGTTTTTCGGTATTAACACGCACCGAGGACGAACTGGTGGTGACCGCAGGCTTCCCGCCGGCTTCGGCGGCAGCTACTGGGGCAGCGGCAACTGCAGGGGCAGCGGCGTGGTCGCTGGTGGAAGCGGCAGCGGTGGCGGGGGCGGCTTGCGGTGCGGCCTGGACCGGGGCTGGGGCGGTGGCGGCCGAGGGTTTGGAGGCGTCACCCACCGCGAGGCGGCGCACGGCGGCGATCAGGTGGGCGACGGGCACGGCCTTGGCAGGCAACTGGCCACGCTCCAACGCCAGCGTGATCTGCCCCATCATCTCTTGAATGGCGTCACGGCTGTTAAGAATTTCGGTGATAATGGCCGGGGTGAGCTGGAGCTTGTCGGTGCGCGCGAGGTCCAGCAACGACTCGACCTCATGGGTGAGCTTGTGCATCGGCGTGAGGTGCAAAAAGCCTGACACGCCCTTGATGGTGTGGAAGGAGCGGAACAGGCCATTGAGCGCGTCGCGATCATTGGGGGCGGCGTCAAGGGCGAGCAGCGCGGCCTCGATTTGATCGAGGTGGTCGAGCCCCTCGGAGTGAAATTCGCCGAGCAGCTCACGATTTTCGCCCAGATCGAGAACGAGGATCTGATCGGCTTCGACAGCGGCGACCGCCACAGGAGCAGCAACGACGGCGGCAGGGGCGGCGTTACCCACGGCCAAGGGTTGAGGCGCGTGACCATCGCGCACGGCCACCAATGCACCCGGCAACCAGGCTGCGAGAGCCTTAAGATGAACGATTGACGCCTCATCATAGGGCCGAGCCTCGTTGAGCAACGTATCGAGGCAACCGTGCAAGCCCTTTACCGGCCCCTCCAATTCAGGCTGGTCGCCGAGATGCCCGATAAGATCACCGAGAATACTATATGCGGGAATCAATCCCTCATCACTCAGCGCGGTGGCAAAAATCGATTCTGCGGCGAAGCGACTGGCGAGATCATCAAGGACAGTGAAATTAGAAGAAAGTAAAGGCATGGGGATGGGTCGGTAAACGATGGGGAGAAAGTGCGGTCAGGGGTTATTACGGCACGTTCCGCTGCCAACTTAAGTTGCGGACAACGAATTATACGGAAATCACACCGTCGCGGCGACGGAATGACCAATGGCCAATGACCAATCCACCATTTACAAACCCTTCACCAGCAATCCCTGCACCGCCCACAGACTGCACATTGGGCCTTGGCCATTGGTCCTTGGTCCTTGGTCCTTGGTCCTTGGTCCTTGGTCCTTGGTCCTTGGCCATTGGTCCTCGGTCCGCCCTCCCCATGAACGTTGGACGTTGAATGTTGGATGTTGAACGTTCTCCGAAATCCGACCTCCGCTTCAGACGACACGGAGGTCGTCCCTCCGGGGGAAAACGATCCCCCAAAACAACGTCCAACATTCAACATCCAACCCGCCCGACTCCGAGTTTGAGCATTGGACATTGGTCATTGGTCATTGGCCATTGGTCCTTGGTCATTGAACATTCTCCGCCGTCCTCCGTCCATCGCCCAGGCCGCGAAATAAAATCTGCGGCTCATGAGTAAAGTTTCGGCCGATTGAGCCGATAACACTGCGTGTAGCCCCACCTACGTGCCGGCTGCCGCAAAAACCAAATTCGTTTTTACTCATGAGCACTCAGCACAGCACCGACACCTCCCGGCTAGCCGGGAAATACCTCACCGTGGTCCTCGACAAAGAGGCCTACGGCATCGCGGTCCTTAAGGTTCGCGAAATCATCCGCCTGCAAAAAATCACGCCCGTGCCGCAAATGCCGGTGTTCGTGAAGGGCGTGATCAACCTGCGTGGCCGCGTCATCCCGGTCATCGATTTGCGCATCAAATTCGGACTTAACGCCGAATTGGCCGAACGCACCTGTGTGGTGGTGGTGCAGATCGCCTTGGAGGCCGGTCGCAACGTGCAAATGGGCCTAGTGGTCGACAGCGTCGAGGAGGTCGTGAACCTCACCGGTGCGGAAATCGAGCCCACCCCCGAATTTGGTGCACGCATCGACACCTCGTATTTGCTCGGCCTGGCCAAGATCAAAGGCGTCGTGAAGACGCTCCTCGACATCGAGCGCGTGGTCGCCCCCGAGACGATGGAACGCATCGCCCACGCCGCCTAAGCGCACTAAAGCGAACCAACAAAAAAGCGGGCTCGGCCACTTTGGCCGACGCCCGCTTTTTTGTGCCCCGCGATCAGGCCCACTGAAAATCATTCACGCTCAGGGCCACGCTCGGCACTCGATCAAGGCCACGCTCGGCTCACGCTCAGGGCATAGCTCCGCTTGCATGCCAGCTCCCCGTGGCCTTGCGCGTGAGCGCACGGTGGCTTTTTCACCTTGAGCTCACGCTCAAGGCCACACTCAGCACTCGCTCAGGGCCACGCTCGGCACTCGATCAGGGCAAAGCCCCGCTTGCATGCCAGCTCCCTGTGGCCTTGCGCGTGAGCGCACGGTGGCTTTTTCACCTTGAGCTCACGCTCAAGGCCACACTCAGCACTCGCTCAAGGCCACGCTCGGCTCACGCTCAGGGCAAAGCCCCGCCCTGCTGCGTCTTAGCTTTTCGCCTTAGCCTTCGCCTTGGCCTTGGCGCCCTCATCGATCACCCCGCGCAGAGCCGTCCCGAAGGCCGTCAAATCAAAGGGTTTTTCCAGGATGTCCGTGTGGTCCAACGCCCGCAGCTCTTCCTTCACCAGGGCCGTCAGGTTACCCGTCACCACCAGCACCGGCACCTCCGGCGAACGCGCACGCATCACCTTTAACACGTCGATTCCGCTCATCCTGGGCATGTTCAGATCCAAAACCACCACGTCCACCTGCGCATCCACCGCCAAAATATGCTGGATCGCCTCGGTGCCGTCCTGCGCGGGAATCACCCGATAACCGGCGTCACTCAACGCCGCCCCGAGCATTTCCTGTATCGGCAATTCGTCATCAACCAGCAGCACGCGCTCGGTGCCCGGGGGCAATTTCGAGTTCGCCAATTCCGTGGCGTTGGCCACCGGCAGGTTCGCGCGCACTTTCAGCGGGATGTACACGTGAAAAACCGTGCCGCTGCCCTGAATACTCTCCAGGTCGATCACGCCGTGATGATTAGCCACGATTCCGTAAACCACCGCCAGGCCCAAGCCCGTGCCTCCATGCTCCTGCTTGGTGGTGAAAAACGGCTCAAACACCCGCGCCCTCACTTCAGGGGCCATGCCCACACCTGTATCCGCAATTCGGATGTGCGCATAGTCCTGCGCTGGATCCACCTTGAGATCGATCAGCGATTGGCCGGCAACGCGGTTGGTGGCGATGGTCAACTTGCCGCCTTCGGGCATGGCGTCGCGCGCATTCACACACAGGTTCATCAACACCTGCCGGATCTGGTCGGGATCGGCCGCGAACGACTCAATCGTGTCGTCCAATTCGTAGCACTGCTCGATGTTGCGCGGGAACGTCTCGGAAAACAGGCCGGCGAGTTCACGCACCTGGTCGTTGACCTGCACCGCCCGGTAGGCGACGTCGGACTTGCGGCTGAAGGACAGAATCTGGCTCACCAGCGAAGCGGCGCGCACCGCGGCCGAGTGCACCGAGCCCAGGTAACGGCCCATACGCACATCGCCGGGCGGCAGGATCAGCGCCAGTTCGGTGAACCCGCGGATGATCGAAATGATGTTGTTAAAATCATGCGCGATGCCGCCGGCCAACATACCGAGGCTCTCCATTTTTTGCGCCTGACGCAGTTGGTCCTCCAGAGCCTTTCGCTCGCTGATGTCCTCGCGCATGCACAGCAAGTACGTGATTTCATCGAGGTGGTTGCGAATGGGGGAAACTTGCACGAGTTCCCACGCCTCGGTGCCGTTCTTGCGCTTCGAACACAGTTCGCCCGACCACTTTTTTCCTGAGGCCACCAACGCGCAAAAATGCCGGTAGGCCGCCTCGCTCGGGTGTCCGTCGCGCAGCAACGGAATTTGCCCTTCAAAAATTTCCTCCAAGGTGAAGCCGGTGACTTCGGTGAAACGCGAATTCACGTACTGGGGCGTGCCGCCGGGAGTGGTCAACACGATGGACACCGGTGCCTGCTCGACGGCCTGCGCCAGTTTACGGAAATGCTCTTCGGCGAGGCGGTGTTTGGTGACGTCGCGCCCGATCGAGCGCACCGCGCACACTTCGCCCTCGGCGTCGCGCACCGCAGTTTCCTCCCACGAAATCCAGCGCCAGCCTTGCGCGGTCTGCCAGCGGTGTTCGCGAGCAATATGGAAAGGCGGTCGTGCCAACCGCGGTCCAGCGCTGGCCCAATCCTCGAAATCCTCGGGATGAATCAGTGCAACCAGATCATGACCGACCCAGGCCGGTCCGGGCTGGCCGAATTTGCGCGCGAAGGCCCGATTGACCTCGAGCACGCGATTGGCACCGGGTTCGAAAAGAACCGCCAGCTCCAAGCTGTCGGCCCAGGAAATCAAGGCGGTGGAGGGAGCGGGCGACTGGGTTTCAGCGGCCACTTTGAGGGATGATTGTGAGGTATTCATAATCAAACCATGCTGTTTAACATACCGGGGAGCCGAACCAGTGCGCGCTCCAGGGTTGCTTGAGCCTGGGCGGACTCACGGTTTTCGACTTCAAAAAGTATTTTCCAACCCGCACAGCGAGCCCAACTGCCGGAGGGTTGCGCGGGCACGCGTTCAAAACCACTGACGATGCCCACTTCTCGCACCGCCAAATCAGCGACTTGCACGGCGGCGGCATACAGGCGGTGGTCGTCGGCGCCCTGCGGATTGGCGTGAAAGCGCACCGCTTCCACGATCTCGGGGGCGAGCTGGTGACGTTCCAGGTAATAGGCCCCGATTTCAGTGTGGTCCCAGCCGATCGCTTCCCGTTCGGCGGCGCAGACCGCCTCGGCATCGGCGTGGTCGCCGGCTGCCACCACCGCAAATTCCTTGGACCAAGCGGTGGCCAGCACCACTTTGCCCACGTTGTGCAACAGCCCGACGATGTAGTCGGTATCGTCATCCACCAACAAATTGGTCGTCGCCAGAACGTCGCGCGTCATGATCGCCGTGCCGATCGAATGCTGCCACATTTCACGCCAAGGCAACTGGATAGACGTCGGACTGAGTTTCGCCATGTCCTCGATCACCGGGGTGGCCATGGACAACTCACGAATCTGGCGCAGGCCCAAATAAAGCACGGCCTCATCGATATTGTTCACCTTGGCGCTCAGGCCGAAATACACGCTATTGACCATTCGTAGCAACCGAGCGGTTAACGACGGGTCATGGCGGATGAGGGCGGCGATCTCCGCGTTGCCGCTTCTGTCTGATTTCACCAAGCTGGCCAATTTATTGTTAATGACCTGCAAGGACGCCAGTTTAGGGCAATGCTCGATCCGCTCGCGGATTTCTTCGCGAGTGTAAGGACCGGTATTTGGGGTGGTTTGGGGGGGTGACGTCATACCAGAAAGGGGAAAAAGGGGTAGAACTGCGCGCTCCCTGACTCATCGGCACAATTTGGGCAGGGTTTAGAATTTTTTTTTCGAGAAGGAAAATGACTCACATCCGGAAAAAACGAGCCCACGCTGACAGCCCCCTCCGGCTGTCCCCGCTCCCCGTGGCCTTGCGCGTGAGCGCAAGGGGCTTTTCACCCTGAGCTCACGCTCAAGGCCACTTTTGGCAATCGAACGCTCTACGCAGCCCCTGCGTAACCTGAAGCCCAGCCCGCTACCTCCCAAAAACCGACAACGCCCCACAAAAACCCGCCAAATCCAAGCAAAAGCCTGCCACTGATCTAATAACAAATCACACGCCCATTTTTGCGCGTTTTTCGTGCGCAGGTACGTCACTTCTTCGCCCACTTTCGACCTTTTTTTTGCAATTTCAATGGGCTGTAAACCAACACCTAACACGGATTATTCATGTTTTTTTCCATAGTAGCGTTTTTCATTTAAGAATAAGCACGCATTACCGATATATTCTCTCAGCAAGAATTGGCGTCTCTACCCCGACCGCCCCCCCAAAAAAAAATCTAAATTACCCCACCATGAACGATGACCATCCCACCTCCTCGGAATTTCACCGATAACAACAACGCAGCCTCAGGTTGAACCCTGAAACCAAAGTCACTCTCGATCTGTCCGGCATTCCCGCAAAAGCCCAACAGGCGATTTCCGCATGGCTCTCCGAGGCAGATCAGCAGGCCATTGTAAATGCGCTCGCCGCGATGGCTCGTAAGGTCGACGAAGAGATGCACGGCCCCGAGGCCGATGGCTCTCCCTACACATCAGACCACAACTCTGAAATCATCGTGACCCCGTCGCTCAAATCCGAGTCCTTCCGCCTGTTATACCATTTATATTTCGCTTTGATACTTTAGGCCGGAACGCCATTGTTTACTTTATCGAACAGCCAACCCTGGCCGATCAATTGAGCGACGCGCAGGCCGCTTTCGCGTAGCGGGGCGAGTTCCGCGAGGATAGCCTGCTCGAGGGCAGGTAGCTTATCGAAGAGCTGGTTGCAGATGTTGTCCTTGACGAGATCACCGAGCCTTTCGACCGGGTTTAGTTCGGGGCTGTAGGGAGGCAGCGGTAGCAGGCGCATGTTGGCGGGCACCCGCGCATCGTCGGGCTTGAGATGGAAACCAGCTTGGTCGGCTATGACGATGTGGCGGGCCTGCGGGTCGATTTCGGCGATCTGACGCAGGAAAAGCGCGTGGGTGTCCTGATCGACCGAAGGGGTGAAGAACAACTCCATGCGATTGTCTCCATCCACTTCCATGGCTTCGTGCAGGTAGCCCCATTGGTATTTGGTCGCGTAGGGCGCATGGACGCGCACTCCGCGCAGACCCCAGCAGCGGCGGATAACCGGCAGCAGTCCGTAGCGATGCTCATCGAGCACCCATAGGCGCGTGCGCTCAGCTCCGGCGCTGGCTTCGGCCAGGCGCTCGGGCAGGGTGAACTTGAAGATTTCGGCCGCGAGCGGATCCTTTTTGGCGTGGGTCTTGCGCGGCACTTTCAAGACCCCTCCGACTTTTCCCAGCAACTGGTAGACGCTTGGAAGCGAAAGACTCTTGCCGGTGCGCTTCTCAATCCAGGTGCGCGCTTCCTTTGCGCGACGAAAGCGCCCGGCTCTCAGCTCGTTCAGGAAGGCCTCTTGGTCTTCGGCTTTAAGGGTGCCGGTGCGACCACCCTTGTGCTCACGCTTGAGCAGCGCCTCGGTGCCTCCCGTGATGAAGGCGCTGATGTAGCGGAACACGGTGGCCCTTCCCACATCCACCGCCTCGGCGATCTCCTCCGCATTCAATTTATGCTGCGCCACCAACCGGATGACTTGCAGGCGCTTACGCTCCCACCCCTGCGTCCGCGTTGCCCACGCCGTTTCAAGTTCTGCCACCCGCTCCGTTCCTAAGTTTGGTAATGGTCTTGCCATGACAAAAGCCAAACGTATTTAAGTATCAAAGCAATACATAAATGGTATTATGCTTTACCTCGGCCCGCACCCGAACCATCCCCCGAACCGGCCCGCGAAATCGCCTGGCTGCACTGGGGGCTCTTGCCGGCTTGGGCGGGCCCCGATACCCGCCCCGTCACCAACGCCCGCGCCGAATCCCTCGCCGATAAACCCACCTTCCGACGCGCCTACCAGTCGCGCCGCTGCCTGATTCCCGCCAGCGGGTTCTACGAGTGGCAAGTCGTCGGCCGCACACGCCGCCCGTGGTTGTTTCGGCTGCGCGAGGACCAATCATTCGCTTTCGCCGGCCTGTGGGAAACTTACCTCAGTCCCGGTGGTCAACTCGTTGAGTCCTGCGCCGTCATCACCACTGCCGCCAATACCCTCATGCAACCCGTCCACCACCGCATGCCCGCGATGCTCGTTGATGCCGCGGCGTGGTCGGCCTGGCTCGATCCACAGATCACCTCCGCCGACACCCTCGCCCCGCTTCTGCGCCCGCTCTCGCCCGATGCGATGAACGCCACCGCCGTTAGCCCACGCGTTAACCAAACCCGCAACGACGATCTGGCCTGCCTCGACCCCGCTAGCGACACCGACACGACTGGAGACCGAGAAGGCGCCTTTAACGGTATCGCAAGGACCTGCGGCACGACCAACACCACCGCCCCTACCGACGACAACGGTGGCGCAGCGCAACTCACGCTCGGCCTCTGAACGGCCTCACGCGCGTCAACCCGCCATGCCCGCGCCCTACCCGATTTCGGACCACTGCGACGGGCGGCAGTTTTTTAACCCACGCGGACACAACGATCGCAACTGGCGCGATATCTTCAGCTGGAAACTCAGCGGGTTGCCCAAGCGTTGGCCGACGGTTGCCGTCAACGCACCGCGCCCCACCGCGCCGATACACGGCCAACGCCTTGCGGCGACCTGGATCGGTCACTCGAGCTTTCTGTTGCAAACCAGCGCGGGCAACCTGTTGACCGACCCCGTTTACAGCCAGCGCGTGGGCCCGGGCGGTCTGGTCGGCCCGCGCCGAGTGCAAGCCCCCGGCGTCGACTTCACCGACTTACCCGCGATCGACGTAGTGCTGCTCAGCCACGACCACTACGACCACTGCGACCGCGCCACCTTGCGACGCCTCTGGCAAACCCACGCCCCGCTCGCGGTCACGCCGCTGGGCAACGCGCCGCTGTTGCGCGAAGCTGGATTTTTGCCCGATCGCATCGTCGAGCTCGACTGGTGGCAGTCGCACGCCGCGTTGCCCGGCCTAGAACTCACGCTCACCCCGGCGCGCCACTGGAGCAATCGGGTGCGTGGGCGGCGCAACGCCCGTCTTTGGGGCGGCTTCCACCTCAAAACCGCGTCGGCAACCGCGTTTTTTGCCGGCGACACGGCCTACGACGCCCTGTTTTTCTCCGCGATTCACAGCCGCTTCGGCCCACCCGATCTGGCGTTGATCCCCATCGGTGCCTACTCGCCGCGCTGGTTTATGTCGGACCAACACTGCGACCCGACTGAGGCGGTGAAAATCCACCGTGAGCTCGGCTCCCGGCTGAGCCTGGGCATGCACTGGGGCACCTTTCAGCTCACTGACGAAAGTATCGACGAACCGCCGCGTGAACTCGCCCGGGCACTTGACGCCGCCGAGTTGCCCGCCGCCGCCTTTCGCGTGTGCGCGCCCGGAGAATGCGTAGGGGTTTAAAAGACAGTGCAAGTTTAGCTCTTTATGTAGCGCGGTGCTTCAGAGTGATTTTCAGCTAACGCGCCCACTCGATCACCACGCACAGCCCGCTGCCGTCGTCCCGATCCTGTTTTCCGTTTCCTCGGCCTCGCCTAGGCTGGCTCTCTCTGCTTCATGAGTCCCGTTAAACCATTCTCCATGTCCTTGCCCAAGCCCGCCGCCGCCATCGTTGCCGCTCAAAAATCCCGCCTACGCCGCCGCCAGCGCCGCGCAGTGATCGCACTTGGCGTGGTGAGCAGCCTCGTGCTGTTCACCTTTTTCGGCCTGCCACCCATTATTCGAGCGCAGGCCGGCAAACACCTCTCGGCCGCGCTTCACCGCGAAGCCACTATCGAGCGCATTCGCCTTAACCCATTCACCCTCTCAGTTACGGTCGAGGGCTTGCAGATAAAGGACCGCGACGGTGCGCCCTTTACCGCATGGAAACGCCTGTTCATGGATTTCGACGGCTTTTCGCTCTTCGGCAGCGAGTGGCACGTCGAGGAAATCACCCTCGACGGCTTCTCGCAGCGCGTGGCCATCGCCAAGGACGGTTCGTTCAACTTTGCCGACCTGATCCCGCCTGCAGTCGAGCCCGTCGTCGCCCCGCCCGCAGCCGCCACCAAGCCGCCCCGTCCCCTGCGTATTAGCCAACTCAACGTTTCGGCCGCCGCCTTGGCGTTCACCGACGCCAGCCGCGCCCACCCCTTCGCCACCGCAGTCGGCCCGCTCACTTTCACCCTGCAAAACTTCGTAACCACAGGTCACCCGAAGGCGCCCTATGCGTTTAGCGCCTCCACCGAAGCAGGCGAAACCTTCGCCTGGAAAGGAACCGTCTCCATCAACCCAGTACGCTCCACCGGGGAATTCAGCATCGGCCAGTTTTCCCTCAAAAAACACACGCCTTACTACGTTGACCGCATCAATGCCCACCTGCTCGACGGGGTGCTCGATGTCAGCGGCCGCTACGTTCTCGATCTAACCGAAGGCGCGCGCCAAATCGCACTCTCCGAGGGTGCCATAAAACTCTCACGCTTCCAGCTCGCCGCGCACGGGTCGACCACGCCGCTCATCGACCTGCCCTCGTTTGCCATCGAGGGGCTCAACGCCGATGGCCTCAAGCCGTCCGCCACCATCGCCCGCATCGCACTCGTTGGCGGCCGCATCACCGTGGTGCGCGAACCCAACGGCTCCATTAACCTGCTCAACCTGCTCGCCGCCTCCGCACCCACTTCAACGACGACCACTACCGCCGCAACCACCGCCACCGCTGCCACGCCCGTACCACTGCCCGACGTCAAACTCGGCGAGTTCTCCCTCTCCGGCCTGGCCATCGATATCGAGGACCGCATTCCGTCCTCCCCGGCCAAGAACGGCCTGAGTCGGCTCGATATCTCGGTCAAAGACTTCTCGTTGTCTGAGGCCGCAGCGCCCGTTCAGTTAAAACTCACCGCGCTCACGGTGCAGGGCGGGGTGGTCGATGTCGCAGGTTCCGCTATTCGCGAACCTCTGGCCGCCGACTTGGCGGTTAAAATCTCCAAGCTGCCCCTGGCTGCGGCAACGCCCTACATCGAGCCGATTCTCAACTTGCGCATCGCCGACGGCACGCTCTCCGTCGAGGGCAACGCGCGCCTCAACGGCACGGTCGCCACGTTTAAGGGCGATGTGGCGATGGATAAATTCACCACGGTTGATGGCATGCAGGGCGAGGACTTCGTCACCTTTAACCAGTTCGCCATTCTGGGAATCGATGCCACGTCGTCGCCGCTCGCCGCCCACATCCGCGAAATTCTACTCGATACCCCCTCCGCCCGTTTGGTGATCAACGCCGACAAAACCACCAACCTCGCCAGCATCCTGCGCCGTGAAACCGCCCCTGCGGCCGCCACCGATGCGGTGTCCGCCGCGACTAAACCTGTGGTTGCCGCAGCGCCAACCATCCCGCCCGCAGCCACCCCGACCGAGGCCGGCCCCGCCTGGTCGCTCGCCAAGTTCACCTTGAAAAATGGCTCGGTCACCGTGGCTGATCTCTCGATCAAGCCCTTGGCACGCCTTTCCCTCGACCATTTCTCCGGCACCATCTCCGGACTTTCCTCGGCTGACATCCAACGTGCCGACGTCGACATACGCGGCCAGATCAACAACACCGGATCCGTCGCCTTCACCGGCAAACTCGATGCTAAGGCCGCCACACTCACCCCCGGCGCGCTGACCGAATTGTTCATCGATGTGAAGCACGTCGACCTGTCACCGATTTCCCCCTACGTCGGCACCTATGCCGGCTACGAATTGGCGCGCAGCGGGCTAACGGTGAACGTGAAGGCGCGCCTGACGCAGCGCACGATCACCAGCAGCAACGTGGTTACGCTTAACCAGTTCACCTTTGGCCCGGCCACCCAAAGCCCCGAGGCAACCGGCCTGCCTGTGCGCCTCGGCGTAGCGCTGCTCAAGGACATCGACGGCAACATTGTTATCGACCTGCCGATCCAGGGCAGCCTCGACGATCCCGAGTTCCAAATCGGCCGCGTGGTGCTGCGAGTGATCGTGAATCTGCTGACGAAGGCGGCCACCTCGCCATTCTCGCTCATCGGTGCGGCATTCGGCGGC